>CALEIX010000342.1 GCA_937898825.1 uncultured Elusimicrobia bacterium
ATTTAACGCCCCCGGGGAATGACGGCGGCATCAAATTTCGCTCCGACGGCGGAGTGGAACTGGCGGGCAAGGCACAGATTAAAAGTTTGCCCTTTCGGCCGAATGTGTATTTTACGGCTGAAATAACGCCAATTCTCACGGCACCCAATACCATCAGATTGAGGTTCGAAAAAATAAACATTCGCAAACTTTACGGGATCGCGTTATTGGGCTCCGTAGCGAATCTCCTGCAAAATCAGATTATCTCTTCCGCCGTTGACAATATAACGAACAATGCCGAACTCGCGCGGGTTATGTCGATTAAAAAAATAAACGACAAAACCCTGGAACTCAAACTTGAAAACAAGGCATTTCTGCCGTCTTTCGCCAGAGGCGTTCTTATCAAAGATTTGCTTGTAAAGCGAGGGTTGATGTATCTGGACTTTGAATTTTAAACGGAGGCAAAAATGAAGAATATAATAAAATTATTCGCAATCATTGTAGTTGTGGAAATAGTGGCTTTTATGGGAGCGCGGCGCGCCAACGCCGCGGATTTCATTCCCGCTCCATTTTACCTGCAAAATGAAGGCATAAATCTGCCCATACCGAAGCCAGCTTTAAAAGAAACAGTTGGAATAGACCTTAAAATGAGCGTGCCGTTCAATGTAATAAAAAAGGCATTCTTAAAAGCGGCACAAACCCGTGAAGAAATAAAACTAAACCTCATTGAAGAGCAAAAGCCGGTAATCGTTCGCTCTGAGAATTCTCTCATAATCAAAAATATCATAGCCGATATCGGAGGCATAATAGCAAAACCCGTTGTCACAATAGAGCCATTTCTCGAATCGGATAATGTCATCGCTGTTAAAATAAAAAGAATAAAATTACGCGTTTCGATGTCGCCGTCAAAATCAATCGCAAATTTCAGCGCAAATTTCAGCGAGGAACAATTAATGAAACAAATGATGAATGCGATGGCCAAAGGCATTATAAACGCCCTGGATGACAATTTCAGACGGAGAAACATTCCGCTCAGGGCGGATGATGTGATAAATTTCAGCTACAATGAAACCGAATGGATTCTGCGCATTGCCATCGCGTCCGATTTTTTAGAACAGTATTTATTCGCAAAAGACTATTTCATCGCCGGCTGGATAGGCGACCTTCATCTTGTCGATTTTAGCTTTAACGATACAGCCATCTTGATGAACCTAAAAACATATAAGTAGGATTTGTTGAAAAAGTCTAATCTGCCTGTCTCCGCCTGAGGCGGAGAGACAGACAAAGATTGACCAATAAAAAGTAAATTCAGACCCAATTCACTCCCGCATTGTATCGTGGAAGCAAACCCACGCTGATATATACCAGAGCACACTCCCGCATTGTATCGTGGGAGCGAACCTGCGTTCAATGCGGGAGTGGCTGGGTTAGGAGTGTTTTGGGAGTGTTTGTTTGAATTGTCATGCCTGCGAAGGCAGGTATCCAGTTCCTGCTCCCCTCCCCCGCTCCCCGCTTTCGCGGGGGCCTGTCCCTGCAAGCAGTAAGCAGGGACGGGGACAAGGCTTATTGCGTTTATAGAATTATATGATAAAGTGTCAAGCTTTCCCCCAAAGGATATAAAATATCCTTGACAAGTTCAAAAGGAGG
>CALEIX010000343.1 GCA_937898825.1 uncultured Elusimicrobia bacterium
TTTCAAGCAGAAGACGGCATACGAGATGTAGAGAGGTCTCGTGGGCTCGGAGATGTGTATAAGAGACAGGGCAGAGCTGTCGCTCTGCGGCTACAACTAACTCCTGACTCCTGACTCCTGACTCTTGACTCCTGACTCCTGACTCTTGACTCCTGACTCCTGACTCTTGACTCCTGACTCCTGACTCTTGACTTCCGACTCCTAACTTATCCTTTATCCCTTATTCCGGGAGTGTAGCCTGGTGTATATCAGGGCAGGTTCTCGTTTTCCGGATTCAGCAAAAGGAAAATTTTTCCTTTTTGCGGAGAAAGCGGAGTGGCATATTTAAGAACCAGTCCCTCTTTAAATGGGTAGCGCCGACCGAAGGAAGTCAGCGCCTTGTAATTAATCATTTTCTGCCATTCCCATTCCCCTATCATTTTTAGCGGTTTAAGATTTTTAAGATATACCATGTTTTTTTCATAAGAAAGCCAGGCATTGTAATCAAAACCATTTATTATTTCTTCTTTATTTATCTGCAGAAGGTTTGCTCCTTTTTCCGCTATGTCCCATTTGGCTTTATTCCATGAAAAATAATCAAACATTCCCATCCAAACTATCAGCAGCATAAGAAATATGGAAGTGCAGGCGGTTTTTAGACTGTGTCTCAGGAACGGGTGCGAAGCAGCCGAGGCAACCAGTAAAAAAGGGAAGAGCGTTAAAAGATAACGGTCAAAATATTTTGCGCCGGAGGCGGACATCAAAAAATGCGCCCCACAAAGCGTGGCGAGAAAAACTCCTTTTTTCCCCGTCCTTCGGATAAACTCCCTTGCTATTGGTACTAAGGCCGCTGATGAGGAAACACCAACAATAGTCGCGGCTGTCCAAAAGTAAGTGGAAGAAAAAAATGCACTTTCCTTGTATTGCGCCTGCCCCACCGTCAGCACGCCCAGTCCCCATTTGCCGATATTGTTTTCAAAGTAAGGAATATTACCGGTAATCAGGGCATAGGCGGCGAAAAAGATTAGAGAGGTGAAAAATACAACTGCGATATTTTTGCAAGCGCTGTTTTTAATCCAGTTTTTCCTGAAAGAAGGAATGAAAGGCAAGAAGGCAGGAAAGAGAAAGAAACCGCTTTCAATCATTGAACCGGAAAAGCGCGTAAAAATGTCCCTGGCAAAACTCAAGGGTTCACCGATATGTTTTAAGGTGGATGACAGAACGTAATTTACGCTTGCCCATGTCTGACCGTGAATATTGTTAAACCAATATCCGTAACCCAATAAACTCGCCGCGGGGAAAAGCCATATTGCCGCCAATAAAGAAGGCTTTTTCTTTATTTCTCCGGCGAGAACGCAGCTTGTGGCAAACGGCAGGAGTATGCCTAATTGTCTTGTTAAATACGCCATGGAAGAGAAAAAAGATGTCCACCAAAGGAAGGACGTTTTTTCTGAATCCAGGTATTTAAGCAAAAAAAGAATGGATATTTCCATCCAGAACAAATAAGTTATGTCGGTCATAAAGCTGTTGGCTAAAATCAAAAAAAGCGGATTCAGAGCATAAATAGAGGAGATTATTAACGTTCTTTCAGGAGGTATTTTAAACCTTGCCAGAATTCTCTGGAAAATAAAGATTGAACAAATAGCCGTAATTACTGTGGAGAGTCTGAGTATGTTATGGCTGAAACCGAAAATTTTGGCGAAAGCGGAGCCCCAGATTATGTGAATTATCTGAGTCGCGGACGCCCAATCGCAAAGAATCATTTTTCCATCTTTCGTAAAATGGAGAACGGCAGAAGCGTATGCCCAGTCATCGTTCAGGGGGGCGTTCAAGAAAAAGGCACCTATGGAAACGGAGAAAACGATAAAAACAACCGGCAATAAAAAGAAGAAAGTAGTTTTTTTCATTCTGGGTGCTTTTTGGAAATTATATATAATTTCCAATTCATATGTTTCGTTTTTTAGCTGGTTTTAGTTATAATATAAAAATATGCAAATTAAATTTTGGGGTGCCAGAGGAAGCGTACCCGTTTCGGGGAAGGAGTTTTTAAAGTATGGAGGTGATACCACCTGCGTGGAGGTACGTAGTTCTCGAAACGATTTGATAATAGTTGACGCTGGAACAGGTATAAGGCATCTGGGTAAAATGCTTGTCAAAAAGGATGATCTTAAGTTTACTATGTTATTTACACATTCGCATTGGGATCATATAATAGGTTTTCCCTTTTTCGCTCCAATATATAACAAAAAAACGGAAATAACGGTTTTTGCGTGTGCTTCCGGGAAAGAGGATGCGCGGGATATAGTGGCGAAAACAATGAGACCTCCGGGTTTTCCCATAAAGTTCGAGGAAATTTCGGCCTCTTTCAGATTTAAGAACTTCTGCGGGTTGGAAGCAAGGGTCGGCGGTTTAAAAATTTCCTCTATTCCTCTCAGTCATCCCAATAACGGTTATGGTTATAAATTTGAGGAAAACGGGAGAACCTTTGTTTTTCTCACCGACAATGAACTTGGGTTTTCCCATGAGAAGGCAGCGAGATTCAATGAGTATATAGAATTTTGCCGCGGGGCGGATTTGCTTGTTCATGATGCTGAATACAAGAACGAAGAATATCCGCGAAAGATTAGCTGGGGACATTCTACTGTCAAGGACGCGGTGAACTTAGCGTTGAAGTCAGGCGTGAAAACCCTCGGGCTTTTTCATCATAACCAGGATAGAACTGATAAGGAGATAGATTCTATGACCCGGCGGGCAGAAAAATTAAAGGGCGATTCAAATTTGAAGGTATTTGCCGTTTACCAGAATCAGGAAATTCGTTTTCCAAAATTGGCTCCGACTATATGAAATATGATATTCAAACATTCTGGCTTGATCCATGGCTCTATATCCCGACCGTAATTTTTCTGCTTTTGATAATTTCTCTTGTTTATTTCATCAGTAAATATGTTGAAGCGTTGCGCCAGGAGAGAGCAGAAAGAGGGAATGTGCGGATTGCTCCCGCCGGCGTCAATGTATTACCAGTCGCTCAGGTAAAGGCGACAGAGAAAGAGAACAAAAATTCCCCAACGGTTGGCAATATATCCAGTGGAAAATTATTCGACACAAATCCGACAACCGGAAAGCAGGTCAAAAACGGGCATTTTGAAAAAGCTGAAGCTTTTCTGAAGGGGCTTTATCAAAATATGAGTGATATGGATCAAAGGCTTAAATCCGTTGAAAAGAAACTTTCTGAGAAAAAACTTGACTCCGAGTTCGCTCTTAAAATGATCGAGGAAATCCTGGAGGAATATGATTCTCTGCACAAAGAGGAGATAAAAACGAGACTTTCCTATCTTGCGCAATCCCTGAAAGAGTAGTTAAGCGCAATGGCTCAATACAGAATGCAGAATGCAAATTGAAAAATGCAAAATAGGAGCGATTTATCAGAACGGCTATTAGAGCTTGCAGCAGGTAGCATTAAGGGGAAAATGACTTTGCAATTTGCACTTTGCAATCTTCATTTTGAAATGTTGTATTCACGAAGTGAATA
>CALEIX010000344.1 GCA_937898825.1 uncultured Elusimicrobia bacterium
TCCAGCCGCTATTTTAGCAGAGCTGTCGCTCTGCAGCTACAACTAACTCCTGACTCTTGACTCCTGACTTCCGACTTGCAACTTGTGCCTTGCGCCTTCCGACTTCCGACTTGTACTCTTGTGCTCCGCCCGTCCAGCCGTCTAGCCGTCCAGCCGTCTAGCCATCCAGCCGCTATTTTAGCAGAGCTGTCGCTCTGCAGCTACAACTAACTCCTGACTCTTGACTCCTGACTCCCGACTTACAACTTGCGCCCTGTGCCTTATGCCTTATGCCTCGTGCCTTCCGACTTCCGATTCAATGAACCTTACATAAATTATACCACTTAAGAGTTAATTTTTGTGAAAAGGAAAAATCAAAGTTCTCCTGCTTTGAACGTTTGACTTGAGCCGGATTAGGGCGAGGTAGACGTAAGTTGTGTAACTTTAGTTACAAAGACTCGGGAATTAAAAAATGTTATCATTAATATTATGATTTTGGGCTTCTTTGCTTTGTTTTTTGTTTCGCTGTTGTGTCAGATTCTGGTTTTAAGTTTCTCGCGCAAATTCAATGTTGGCATAGACCTGCCGGAAAAATCAAACAGGTCTAAGCACAAGACGCATAGTTTATCCGTTCCCCGCACGGGCGGTGTGGGTATTTTTATTTCCTTCTGGGTGGCCGTTGCATTTTTGGATTTTGATTTTAGGTTGGTTTTGCTTTTCTCTTCTTGTTTTATCGTCGGGTTTGTGGAAGATATAAACAAAAATTTGAACTCGTCACTTAGATTGTATTTGATAGCCGTAATAAGCGCCTCTTCGCTTCTTGTCTTTGATAGGGCGCTTCTTACAGATATAGGAGTTTTTTTCCCGGTATGGTTTGCGGTTCCTTTTACTGTTTTCGCTTTTTCCGGATTGACCAATGCTATTAATATCGTTGACGGGATGCATGGCTTGTCTTCGGGCATTGTGCTGCTCGCTTTATTTTTTTTGGGATATTCCGCATTTTGCTATGGAGATGCGTTTTTGGTAGGTGCTCTTTTTTACTCCTTTGCCATAGTGCTGGGTTTTTTCGTCCTTAATTTTCCGAGAGGCTGGACCTTTTTGGGAGACGGAGGCGCGTATTTATTGGGTTTTCTTTCCGCTTTGCTTGCCACCCTTCTTATAAATAGAAATCCGCAGATTTCTCCGTGGTATCCGGTGGTTATTTTCCTGTATCCTATCACGGATACTCTTTTCTCGATTTATAGGAGGAGATTTGTGTCTCACAGAAATGCTATGGCGGCGGATAAATTGCATTTGCATATTCTTGTGAAAAAGCGCCTTTTCAGAAATAGCCCTTATTCTACGCTTCTCATTCTTGGACACATATTTATAATTGACGTAATAGCGGTTTTAATGAAAAACAGCACAGCAGGGTTGATTTTGCTCTTTATTTTAGGCAATATTTTATATGTTTATGTTTACGAGCATTTGGTGAGGTTCAAGGCAAGAAACATTTTTAAAAAACAATTGAATAGCATATGAAAGGAATTGTTTTAGCTGGCGGGAGCGGCACAAGGTTATATCCTATTACAAAAGGAATTTGCAAACAATTGTTGCCGGTTTATGACAAGCCGATGATTTACTATCCCCTCTCGATTCTTATGCTTGCCGGAATCAGGGACATTCTGATAATTTCAACTCCGGGTGATTTGCCTAAATTTGAGAATCTTTTCAAAAGCGGAGCGGAACTGGGAATAGATGTTGAGTATGCCCGACAGCCGAAACCCGGGGGCATAGCGG
Organism: uncultured Elusimicrobia bacterium; assembly: GCA_937898825.1. Lineage (GTDB taxonomy): Bacteria > Elusimicrobiota > Elusimicrobia > Elusimicrobiales > UBA9959 > CALEIX01. The sequence continues at coordinate 1,759 of CALEIX010000344.1, forward strand.
AAGCATTTATAATAGGAGAAAAATTTATAGGTTCTGACAGTGTTGCCTTGGTTTTGGGGGATAATATATTCTACGGCAGGGGGATGAGCGCTCTTCTTGAAAAGGCAGTTAAGAGTACTGAAAAAAAAGGCGGGGCGCATATATTCGTCTATTACGTAAAAGATCCAGAAAGATACGGTGTTGTGGAGTTAGACAGGAATCAAAATGTTTTATCAATAGAGGAGAAACCGAAAACGCCGAAATCCCATTACGCTGTTTGCGGACTTTATTTTTACGATAATGAAGTAGTGAACATTGCCCGCAGGCTGAAACCGTCGGGCAGGGGGGAACTTGAAATAACAGATGTGAACAAAAAATATTTGTCCGCCAGAAAATTGCGTGCAAGTCATATGGGACGTGGCTTTGCCTGGCTTGATACCGGAACTTACGACAGTTTGCTTGAGGCGGGAGAATTTATATCTACTATAGAAAAAAGGCAGGGGCTTAAGATTGCCTGTCTCGAAGAAATTGCTTATTTAAAAGGGTTTATAAGCAAAGCGCAGTTGCTCGCCTTAGCCGGGAAATACAAAAATTCCTACGGTGAGTATCTGAAAGCGATTTGCATTGAGCGTTAATTGCGTTTATTGCGTTAATAGCGTTGTGCGTTTTGCGTTAATGGAGTTGGGCGTTAATAGCGTTGTGCTCCCCGCGAAAACGGGGAGGGGAGCGGAAATAGTGAAGAGTGAGGAGTGAGGAGAAAATGAAATGAATAAACCGCGTAAAAAAATAAAAGTGGTTGGAAGTCGGAAGTCACAAGGCATAAGGCATAAGGCGGATGGCATAAGGCGTAAGTTGCAAAAGATAAATGAACTCAATTAACTCTATGAACTCAACGAACGCTATAAACGCTATGAACCTTGTCCCCGCGAAAGCGGGGAGCACAACTCAATGAACGCTTAACGCTATAAACGCTATAAACGCAATAAACGCTCAACGCAATAAACTCTTCACTTCTCCAGATAAGGGTGTTTTAAATAGGGAAGTTTATCCGGTTTTTTATTCGTTTTCCTGAGATCTATTTCCCTGACAAGGACCGCGCCCGGAGAAATTATGGAAGTTGGATATCTGCCGTTAGAATAGGTGTATGGCCCGGACTGGTAAAAATTATAAACTTCTTGCTTGCTGTCCGTCATAATGATATCTCTCAAAGCCCTGAGCGTAAGCCCTTCAAATTCCATAACGCCCAAAGGAGTTTCTTCCATCGTTTTTAGGTCAATTTTATAGGCGCTAACCGGGTCGCCCATATACTTGCTGTTGGACTTGTATTTTTTCACGTCTTTTATAACTACAACATATTCCAATTCAAGCTCCCTTCCCAGTTCAGCAAGTTCTTGCCTCAATTTCTTGCGTGAAACCGTTTTCTCCGATTCGATAAACACATTGCCGGCGCTCGCTACCGGAAAACTGGCTGCGGTCATTCTTCCATGACCGTTGGACCTGGAAAAATTCTTCTGCGGATGACGGGAGAGATAAATATTTTTCAACTTCCCCCGCCTGACAAGCTCCACCTTTCCGGGAATCACCCCTTCCGCATCGAGCGGATAGTAACCCAGGAGGAAACGCTCTTTATAGCGTTTCTGAAGCGGCGCGTCATAAACCGAAATAAACGGAGGAAAGACCCGCATGCCTATTCTTTCCACGAGTTTTGGAATTTCATAATAATACTTAAGGTAACTGTCTTTTTCAGCCCACGGAAGAGGAGAAAACGAAACATTCCTTATGAAAAGTTGATTAAAAAATTTCATCGCTGCCTTTCCCTCAAAAATGGCCGGGCCGATATAAAAATCAAGTTTCGCCGGCTCAACTGCCCTTGAGCAGTCCCCCGCCAACTCCTTCAATCCTTTCCTTATCTCCGCAAAATCAATCTCCGAAGGATTTTGATAAACAAAACTTTTGCTGCCGAATATTGGGTAGCCACGGTTATTCTGGGTTTGGACGCTTTCAGTCACAGAAACTTCCGAGAAAAATATCCTGTATTCTGCCTGTTCGCTGTTTACGAATCTTCTTGTTAACAGCCGGCAGACGGCGGACACCCGCATTGATTGTATGGCGGGACTGTCTCTTATACACATCTCCGAGCCCACGAGACCTCTCTACATCTCGTATGCCGTCTTCTGCTTGAAAA
>CALEIX010000345.1 GCA_937898825.1 uncultured Elusimicrobia bacterium
TCCCGGTCGAGATCAGTGGCCAGGTAAAGGTTTTCACAGCCGGAAACAGCTTTTTTTATCTGGTTTATATATTTGGCGCTTTGAGGAATAACTTCATAGTGGGGCTCCAAGTCATTGTTTATATCGACTGAACCTGAACGGCTGGGAAGGCCCCGAACATGACCCATGCAGGCCATGACCTGAAACCCTTTTCCCAGGAATTTAGTTATGGTTTTAACTTTTGTTGGCGATTCAACTATGAGTAATGACTTAGCCATTTGTTAATCTTAATGTTAGAGATGTTATAGTAATTTTTTAAACATTTTCCCAGTGAGTTGTTTCACTAAGCCCTTTAGTTCCAGATCCAGCAGTAAGCTTGAAACCTGACTGGTTGATAAGTCGCTTTCCCGGATGAGGGTGTCGATATGAATAGGGTTAGCTTCCATTAAACCAAGGATTTTCTTGCTTTCTGGAGTTAATTTTTTCAAGTCTAAGGTGTTTCTATTTCCCAATCTGCCAGGTTCTTCATATTGAGGAAGGACCTCTTCGATAATATCTTCGGGGTCCATAATCAGCTTAGCGCCCTCTCTGATCAGACGATTGGTTCCTTTACTCCAGGGAGAATCAATGTTGCCCGGGACCGCGAAAACTTCCCTCCCCTGTTCCAAGGCGAGTCGAGCGGTGATAAGGGAACCGCTCCGGAAAGAGGCTTCAATTATCACCGTGCCTAAGGAAAGGCCACTGATTATTCGATTTCGGGAAGGAAAATGGGCGGCTTCGGGTGGAGTCCCAAAAGGAAACTCGGATATTACTGCGCCATTTTTGATAATTTTTTCTGCTAAAGACTTATTTTCCCGGGGGTAAATGACATCAATTCCCGAACCAAAGACCGCTAATGTTCTCCCTCCTGCCTTCAAAGCCCCTTTATGGGCAGCAGTGTCAACCCCTTTTCGCTTGTCCGTCCCACAAGGCGCTTTATCTCATCCTGTTTTATAAGCAGGCGCCTCGTGCGCATCGGGTCGTAATCTTTGGGAGTATTTTTCGGCTGGTACGGCGGTATCTCCACATTCAAAAGCCATACCTCCCCTCCGCGGACCGCCGCATACGCACCCCCCAAACTTGCGCCGCGAGTCATAAGAGATTTCACCTCAAATCCCTTAAGTTCTATGCCCGCTTCAAAAGTTTCTGTAATCTCGTAGTCGTACCGCGCTCTTCTGTTTTCCGCAATTGCGCGCATTATATTTTCTTCAGCCGCAGGAGCACCGGATAACCATTTACGGAGGTCTCCCTCTCGACGTCAAAATTGCTCATACTTTTCACGGAAACGCCGTCAGCCCCCACTTGATTTCTCAAAACATCATTATAAAAATCAACGATATGCCCTATTTCATCGGACTCGCTTGAGATGCTAAGCATAATCCTGCCGCTCGGCTCAAGGCCCGCGTCTTTCCTCAACCCCTGCACCAACCTGGTAAGTTCGCGAAGAATTCCTTCCTCTTTCAGTTCGTGTGTAATATTTGTGTCAAGTTCAACCTCTCCATCAATGCTTTCATCAAACACAATCTCCTTCACATTCACCTCATCCTTCAAAACCTCCAATAATGATTGCTCACCCTTTATCTTTACCTTAATCTTGAGTGAAGCGAGCGGTTGGCGAACTTTTATCCCCGCCTCCTCGCGCTTCGCAAGGGCAAGCCGAGCAAGCCGCCGCACCCCCGCCATATCCGACAGCAAACGTTCATCAACCTCGCCGGCGGATGGAAACTCCTCCAAATGCACTGATTCTCCCAAGGAAGCATCGTAATCGGCAAGCGACCGATACAGCGCCTCGGCAAAAAACGGCATAAACGGAGCGGCAAGTTTTGACAAAGAGACCAGCACATTATACAGGGTTCTGCATGCATCGTCTTTTTCTTTGTCATCCGCAGGGTGCTGGAAACGGCTCCGCGACCTCCTGATATACCATCTTGATACATCTTCTATAAGCTCGCCTATCCTGCGCGCCGCTCCTCCTACATCGTATGAATCAAGGCATCTCCCGGCATCTCGCACCGTTTCACTAACACGCGAAGTCACCCATCTGTCCATAACATTGCCGGACGCCCCGACTGCCGCATTGTTCTTCCAATCAAATGCGTAAGAATTAAAAAACGTAAAGGAATTGTACAAAAGCATTACAATCCCGCTGACAACTTTTTTAATTTCGCTCTCGTCAAAACACTTCGGTTCCCCCGGCGGATTTACAGCATAGAAATACCACCGGATTGCGTCAATGCCGAATTTCCCGACCGCCTCCCATGGATCAACAGCATTCCCCCACGACTTGCTCATTTTCCTGCCATAAGCATCCAGGACATGCCCGAGAGAAATCACATTCCTGTACGGAGCGCCGCGCCCCAGCAGTACGGAAATTGCAAGAAGCGTGTAGAACCAGCCGCGCGTTTGGTCAACTCCTTCGGAAATATAATCCGCCGGAAACTGCTCCCCGGAATCCACCATTTCCTTGTTTTCAAATGGGTAATGCCATTGGGCATACGGCATAGAACCGGAATCAAACCACACGTCTATAACTTCCGGCACGCGCTTCATCTCGCCGCCGCAAGAGCACCGCAGTACTACCTCGTCCACAAACGGGCGATGAACATCCGCAAAGCCCCACCTGTTACGCGGAAGTAAAAGCACCGGAACTTCTTTTACCTCTCCGAGACGGTAAAAATCTTCCCTTTTCTTTTTCTCGCCCGCCGCCTGCTCTTCGCTCCAGCCCCGCAGAAC
>CALEIX010000346.1 GCA_937898825.1 uncultured Elusimicrobia bacterium
TTTTCAAGCAGAAGACGGCATACGAGATGTAGAGAGGTCTCGTGGGCTCGGAGATGTGTATAAGAGACAGACTCAGCTTTGGGTTTATCTCCAGGTTTCAAAAATTTTTTATAAGATTTTCCGTCGGCAACAAGTTCTATCCATTCTATATAATGCTTTTCCTCCATCGGATGGAGCACGGACGAAACCGTGACCCTGTATCCCTTTTCGGTTTTCTCGATTAGGGGCACATGTTTCTCAGTCGCCGCGTCCGTTGAGTTTTCCTCCATTAGTTCCATCGGTTGTTCGCAGCAGGCGAGGGTGCCTGCACCCTCGTGGAGAATCTCTATTGTATTGCCGCATTTACGGCATTTATAAATTTGGTTTTTTTGCGTCATTTTTCTTCCCTTGAATCTTCACTTGTATTACTTTACCATCTGCTTAAGGGCGCCTAACGCACTCTCGTAATCGGGTTCATCGGTTATTTCCGGAACTAATTGGACGTATTTTACGGTGCCGCTTTTGTCTATAATGAAAACGGCTCTGGCCAAAAGCCGTAGTTCCTTCACGAGCACGCCGTAAGATTTCCCGAAATCAGCCTTCAGGTGGTCCGAATAGGTTTTTACTCGTTGAATATTTGCTGCTCCGCACCATCTCTTCTGCGCAAAAGGAAGATCCATGCTGACAGCGAGAATTTCCACGTTGGGGCCCATCTTTTCCGCTTCCCTGTTGAATCTCCTGGTTTCTATATCGCACACGGAAGTGTCAAGAGAGGGCAGACTCAGGATTACCGCTGTTTTTCCCGAATATGTTCTTCGAAATTTCATCGGCATCATCTCATTGTCCAGCACCCGGAAATTGGGTGCTTTCTCCTCGGTTTTAAGTTCATTGCCCAGAAGAGTCAGGGATTGTCCCCGGAACAAAACAGTTCTTCTTGTTTCTATTTGATTCGTTTCTTCCATTTATCCTCCATTCTTCACAAAAACGCGGAAATTAACCGCGGAGAGCGCAAAGTTTAAATTTTAAAACCACTAAAAGGTTTGTCGCCTTTTTTCTTTTCTTGCTATTTTTCACACCCGCTACCATATCCTTTGTTGTTTTACCAGTTTTCGCCCAAAAGTTCAAAATAATCTTTTGGATGGGCGCAGGCGGGGCATTTTTCGGGGGCCTCTTTTCCCTCGTGCAAATATCCGCAGTTTTGACATCGCCAGATTACCTTTTCATCGCGCTTGAAAACCCTGTCGTTTTTTATGTTTTCCGCGAACGCAAGATACCTTTTCTCGTGTTGTTTTTCGGCTACGGCTATTGCTTCAAAGACCCTGGCTATTTCCTCAAAATCCTCTTCCCTTGCGGTTTTGGCGAATTCCGGGTACATTTGAGTCCATTCGTAATTTTCACCTTTTGCCGATGCCAGCAGGTTGTTTTTTGTGCCTGAGGTTACGCCCGACGGAAAGGTGGCTTCAATTTTGACTTCTCCGCCCTGCATAAACTTAAAGAGCCGTTTGGCGTGCTCTTTTTCCTGGTTGGCGGTTTCTTCAAATATCTTTGATATTTGAACATAACCCTCTTTTTTGGCCGCGCTCGCGTAATAAGTGTACCTGTTCCTCGCCTGCGATTCGCCGGCAAAAGCGGTTAGCAGGTTTTTTTCCGTTTTGCTGCCTTTCAGTTCCATACTATCCTCCTTTTCTCGTTTCCCGCATTTTATTTATGCCCGGCCTGGTCAGCGCGAAATCGTATTTCACCGGATCGGCAGGGTTTATTTTTCTGAAGAATTCAGTTATCTCAAGCGCCGTTTCCATTGAGACGTTGCTTCTTTTGGTCATTCCCGTTTTCAGCGCAATTCTATGTATATGAGTATCAAGGGGAATTATTAGTTTGGAAGTGGGGATTTTTTTCCAGATGCCGAGATCGATATTATCTTTTCTTACCATCCATCTGAAATAAAGATTAAGCCTTTTGAAAGCGCTTTTTTTGTCGGGATTCGGGATTAGGGAAAGGGTCCTTCGGCTGGAGTTCATTCTTCTTGCGAATTCGTACAGCGCTTCCGTAAAATTGCCTTTTTGGGTCTCATAGGCAGATATGAACGTGCCGTAAATAGAACCCCAATTCTCAACGACTTTTTTCATGTTTGCAAGGAAGCATGAGATTTCCTCTTTACCTGTGAATCTATGCCGGAAACCTTTTAATCGGATTTTTATTCTGCGCGTGGAATTGCTTTTTATAAAGCTAAAGGGCGAATCCCCGAGATTACCGAGCAGCAGGGAAATACTGCGATTTATCTGCTTTACGTTGCCGTACGCAAGAGAAGAGGCGATTAATCCCGCTGTTTCTATGTCTTCCCTGTTTTTATAGCGGTAAAGGAAATTTACCGGGTCATTCCCGGCAAATTTTCTTTTTGAATAGGTTGAGTATATTCTCTCAAATTTTTCTTTCAGATGAATCAAAAATTTCTCCTGTGGACAAGAGCGCGTTTTTCCACGTTTTTTTGACCGCTTCAGGAATCTTTTGATGGCCCGAGGCAGTCTCGCCCGGCGCAAATGCGAAATCGCCGTTTCCGCGAGGCGGGGCATTTTGCGACTCTTCGAGGGAGCATGCGGATATTTTACAAAACTTCCCTGGAGCAGATAAAACAGCGCGCCTATTTGTCCATAATATTGACAAAATTCACAAAATCTGTTATAGTTTTATTGGACGGACTGGTCAGTCATAATTTACGAGGAGGCTGATATGAAAATGAAGAGCGATAACAAGATGAAGATCCTTATTGAAAATAGGAAAAAACAGATATTGGACGCCGCCGTTACAGTTTTTTCCAAAGAGGGCTTTTCAAATGCTAATACCGATGATATTGCCAAAAAAGCCAAATTGGGCAAAGGGACCATTTTCAGATATTTTAAAAATAAGAAAATCCTTTTTTGTTCTGCGGTGGACAGGGGGTTGAATAGTCTTAAAGATGAAATAATTTCTGAGGTTGAAAAAGTTAGCGACCCTCTGAAAAAAATAGAAAAAATCGTTGGAAGTTATTTATCGTTTTTTGAAAAGAATAAAAAATTGATAGGTATTTTAGTTCATGAACAGAGTAGCTTCCAAAAGAGAATAGCCAGTCAATATCTTAATCATTATTATGGGAATGTGGATAGAATAAAACTGATTTTTAAGAAAGCTTTGAGCCAGGGCTTGATAAAAAAAATGGACATTAACGAGGTTATTACTGTTCTGACAGGCTTATTAAATGGGATTGTTTATATGTGGCAAGTGGAAGGCGGAAAAGACAAATTAACAAATAAAGTGTCTGTTATTTTAGAAATATTTTTTAACGGAATAATTAAAAACGAAGTTAGAGGAAAAAAGCACGTCAGAGTCAGTGTTTGATAATAAGGAACGTAAAAATGTTTATTAAAAGGATTTTTTATTGTGTTTTTAGTGTTTGTTTTTTCGTTTTGGCGCAGGTTTCTTTTGCGACAAATAAGAAACCGGTTTTGGTTTTAACTGAAGAAAGAGCTATAGAAATCGCTTTAAAAAACAATTATGACATCCTTTCAAAAAAAGAAGACATAAAAGCCGCTCAAAGCGTAGTTAATCAAGCCTGGTCAAAAGTTTTTCCGAATATAAGCATCGGCGCTAATTATATGCGTTATGAAGACCATCCTTTTATTCCTTTTGAGAATAATAACGGTTACAGCGTGGAAGTTTCGCAATTGCTTTTTGCGGGAGGAGGGGTTATCAATGCCATAAGCGCTTCAAGAAAGAATTTAGAGGCTGAGAGAGAGGGGAAAAGAGAATTGGAAAACAACATCTCATATGGGGTAAAGCAAGCTTTTTACAATATTTTATTGGCCAAGGAGGTCGAGAGAATAAGAAATGAAACCGTGCTTTTGGCTGAAGAAAATTTATCCATAACAAGGGAGCGCTATAAAAAAGGTGAATCTTCCCATTATGAGCTTTTAAGGAGCAAGGTAGAAGTTTCCAATAGCAAGGTTCAGCTCATAAAAGCCAAGAATTTAGTTAAGGTTTCTCGTAATTTTCTCAAAATTTTATTGGGAATTGATTACTCCGAAAAAATTGAAATAAACGGGGAATTTAATTATCATTGAAAATTTTGATTCAAATGATTTGATAAAGACAGCTTTAAGCAAAAGACCCGCTTTAAAAGAAATATCTCTCAGAGAAAAAGCGGCGCGATTGATGGTAAAAAGCGCTTTTTCAGGGCATTTGCCACAGGCATATTTTAGCTTTACCGATTACAGCAATCAGAAAGAAATGTTTTCTCCAGGCAGGGAAAAATATGATGATTATTGGATAGCCGCGATAGCATTTAAAATACCGCTTTTTGACGGCTTTTTGACCACCTCGAAAATAAAAGAAGCAAGGGCCGCGGCGAAAAAACTCGATATTTTAAAAAAGAAATTGATGAATGGTGTAAAAATAGAGGTTAGAAATGCCGCTTTAAATTTAAAGGCGGCTCAAAACATGGTTGAATCTCAGAAAGAGAATGTAAACAGAGCCAAGGAAGCGTATAATATCATTCAAAAAAAATATTCTTCGGGGGAAGCTGCGCAATTGGATTTATTGGACGCTCAGCTTGCCTTATCGGCAGCTCAAGTTAATTACGCGCAAAGTCTTTATGATTTTACCGTGGCCAAATCTAAACTGGAATATGCGGTAGGCGATAAAATTTTTGGAGGCTCAAAAAAATGAAGAAAATATTTTCAATATTATCAATGGTGGTTATTTTTTGGATTGTTGGTTGCGGAAATAAAAAAGAGAGCGCGAAAAAAGAAAAAGTTATTATTCCCGTTGAGGTTGCCATTGTTAAGAATGCCAGGTTTAATAATATTCTTCAATTTGTCGGGAATATAGAAGGCAAGGAACAAGTTAAAATCTATCCAAAGGTCGCCGGAAAATTGATCGAGTATAAAATCAGGGAAGGCGACGATGTAAAAAAGAACGACATCGTGGCTTTGATTGACAGGGATATTACCGGTTACAAATTTGAGCCCGCTTCCGTTCAGTCGCCCATTTCAGGAGTGGTTGTAAAAACATATTTTAACCGGGGAGATAACATAAATCCTCAGATGCCTGTTGCCGTTATAGCAAATATGAATGAAGTTAAGATTAAAATTGAAATACCGGAAGTTGATTATCCTGTTGTTAAACCGGGACAAAAAGCCGAGATATCGATAGACGCGTATCCTGATAAAAAATTTATCGGAAAAATTTCCAGATTAAGCGCTCTTATCGATGCCAATACCCGTACGGCAACGGCTGAAATATCCGTAAAAAACAATAAGCATATGCTTATTCCGGGAATGTACGCCCGCGTTAAAGTGTTTGCCGGAGGACATAGCGGGATTGCCGCACCTCGCGACGCCATTTTGAAATTGCCTGGAACGGGAGTGTACTATTGTTTCGTTGTTGACGGGAATAAGGCAAAAAAAGTGACATTGCGATTGGGAGTCGCGGAAAAAAATTTACAGGAAGTAAAAGAAGGTTTAAAGGAGGGAGACGCGGTTATACTTTCAGGGCAGGGA
>CALEIX010000347.1 GCA_937898825.1 uncultured Elusimicrobia bacterium
AGGATATTTTATATCCTTTGGGGGAAAGCTTGACACTTTATCATATAATTCTATAAACGCTTGATTATTCACTTTCCGCTTTTTTTAGTTCTTTTTTCCATTTTTCTATAAGGGAAAGCGCTTCAAGGGGGGTAATTGAATTTATGTCCGTTTTTTCAATCTCGTCCATAACGGGATTTGCGGCAAAGAGCGGAAGGAGGGGTTGTACGGTGTCGGCTTTTCCGCTTTTTACTTCTATGAGATTTTTCTTTTCAAGGTCGCCTAAAATTTCTTTCGCTCTTTTGGTGCAATTTTCAGGCAGACCGGCCATCTGCGCCACATGTATTCCGTAAGATTTATCGGCAGAACCGTGCACTATTTTATGAAGGAAAACGACCTCATTTTTGCCCTCGGCATTGGCCCATTCCCTGACGGCGACATTGAAATTTTTTATCCTTTCAAAAATTTCGGCAAGTTCCGTGAGTTCAAAATAATGGGTGGCGAAAAGCACTTTTGCTCCCTTTTTATGAGTGTAAAGGTACTCTATTATTGCCCATGCTATTGAAATTCCGTCGAAAGTGGATGTGCCCCTTCCGACCTCGTCCAGTATAATCAAACTTTTGTCCGTGGCAAGACTGAGTATGGCGGAAACCTCTTTCATTTCGACCATAAAGGTGGATTCTCCCCTGACAAGATGATCATGGGCGCCTATTCGCGTCATTATTCTGTCAAGGATCGGCAGGCGCGCCGAGGTGGCGGGCACAAAGCTGCCTATTTGCGCCATTATGGCGATGAGCGCGTTCTGGCGCAAATAAACGCTTTTTCCGCTCATGTTGGGTCCGGTCAGTATCATTATTTGGTTCTCCTGCGAACCGATGCTCAAGTCGTTCGGGACGAATGTGCCGCCTGGGAGTATGCGCTCGACTACGGGGTGTCTGCCGTTTTCTATGACCATTTCTCCTTGCGTGGTTATTTCGGGACGGACATAATCGTATTTGGCGGCGCTTTCGGCTAAAGCGTAAAAAGCATCCATTTGCGCCAGTATCAGGGATAATTGGCGGAGTTGTTTCAAATTTTCAAGAAGTTTTTCCTTTATTTCCGAAAAGATATGCTGCTCTATTTTCTGAATTCTCTCTTCCGCCCCCAATATCTTGTTTTCAACTTCTTTCAGGCGCGGCGTTATGAACCTTTCCGCGCTCACCAGGGTCTGTTTTCTGACATAGTGGGGAGGAATTTTGGACAGATGCGTTTTGGTTACCTCTATGTAATAGCCGAAAACGGAGTTGTACTTCACTTTCAGAGACGGAATCCTGGTTTTTTCTCTCTCGCTTTCCTCTATTTCTATGAGAAGAGAGTGCGTGTTTTTTCTGATTTCCCTCAGTTCGTCAAGTTCAGCGTTGCAGCCGCTTTTTATGACCTTTCCGTCGGAAAGTTTTGCGGGAGGATTGTCCGCGAGAGTCGTGTGGAGGTAGTCCCTTAATTCATTGAGGGACGGAGAAATTTCCTCTAAATTTGCGATTAGTTTTCCGACGACGCCGAAAAAACCGCCAGAGCCCAGTAGCACCTTCAGTTTCGGAATTTGATTCAGGGCTTTTCTTATCGCCCCGGCGTCTCTGGGGCTGAGGCTGAGATTTATTATCCTGCCGCAGATTCTCTCTATATCCGGAGTTTCGCAGAGGATGCGGGAGAGATTTTCCGCAATTTGCGGGTCGTCTTTTATAATCGCGACGATATTTTGCCTTTCGTTTATTTCCTTTAAATCTTTCAATGGTTCCAGGAGATATCTCTTCAGTTGTCTTGAGCCCATGGGTGTTTTGCTGTGATCCAGAACATTCCACAGGGATTTGGAGCCTTCATGTTCCGGAGCCACGAGCTCAAGCGTCTTTATCGCCGCTTCATCGAGAATCATTTTGCTGAGGGGTTCAAAAAACTGCGGCTCAAAGGAGCTTTTGAGACCTTGCTGTGTTTCTTTCAGATAGGAAAGAATGTTCAAAGCCGATTTGTGAGCGATTTTATTGTTTACCCAGATGTATTTGGAACTCCATGGATAATCGTTTGCCGGATTGAAATATTGGGTCAAAACGGAACCCGGAGGGGACAGCTTGTTTTTTTGGATTTTCTCCCTTGTTTTTAAGTCCGCTATTATCTCTTTCGGCGCCAGTCTTGAGAGAAGCGAGGAAAGGAGATAGAAATTTGGGTCGTTGGTGTTTTGAGTGGCGAAAAATTCTCCCGTTGAGACCTCTATGTACGAAAGTCCCCAGCCGACTATGTCTATTTCAACGCTGAGAAGATAAGAGGAATTTTTATTGTCAAGCAGTTCGCCTTCCACCAGCGTGCCGGGAGTCAGCAGCCGAACCACCTCTCTCTTAAAAAGCTTGCTTTTTTGGTCTTCCTGTCCGGTTTGTTCGCATATGGCGACCTTGTGCCCGGCGGCGAGCAGTTTTGATATATAGTTTGAGGCAGAGTGATACGGAACCCCGCACATCGGCACCCCCTGGCGGGAGGTAAGAACCAGACCGAGTATTGGACTGGCTCTTTTAGCGTCTTCTTCAAACATTTCGTAAAAATCGCCAAGCCTGAAGAACAAGATTGCGTGCGGATATCTACTTTTGAGATTTTGATATTGCCGCATCAAAGGGGTTTGGTTCAATTCAATGTGGCTCATGATAGTATATTATAGTAAAGAATAAAATAAGTTGCAGTCTGGAAGTGGTAATAGCTCGTAGGTTGGGAAAAGAAAACACTTTCCCGCATCGGAAAATATGGGTTTTCCCGCATTGGGCATGAGTTTCATCTTGAACAATGCGGGAATAGTGGTGGTAAAATTTCTTATGCGGGAACAGATTGCGTAAACCTGCGGTATGGAATCGGAGCAGGACAGATTACAGGCCGCGCCTGTTGCTTGTGGCTGTTTTTTGCGTTTTATTTTTCTGTCCATTTGCGGAAAGTTTTTTCGGCGTCTTCCAAACTTTCCGCTTCCATAAAACTGGCGCGCAGCAGCGCCGCATTCGGCATGTTCTTCAACCAGTATCCCACCAGTTTTCTCGCCCGCACTATGCCCCATTTTGGGCCGTAGAGATTGCAGTTTAGTTTCAAGAATTTTAGAAACAAGTCAATCTTTTCCCTCGGAGAAGTGTCTTTTTCTTCCTTGCCTTCCAGTTGATCCTGTATCCTCTTGAAAATGAACGGGTCGCTCGCCGCCGCTCTTCCGATAGAGACCGCGCTGCATCCGGCATTGAACATTTTTTGAGCGTCTTCCGCCGTTTTTACGCCGCCGTTTCCAATCAGCGGGATTTTCACCGCTTTTGCCGTCAATTCAAGGGCCCTGAAGTCCACTTTTCCGCTGTGCCCGCTGGCGACGCTTCTGGCGTGGACCGTTACGGCATTAGCTCCTGCGTCTTCGCATATTCTGGCGTGGGAAGGGCTTGCTATTTCGCCTTCCGCAAAGGAACTTCTGAGTTTCACAGTTACCGGGATATTGACCGCTTTTTTGACATATCCGACTATCTCCGAAAGAAGGCGCGGATTTTTCATGAGCATTGCGCCGGAGCCCGAGCGCATTATTTTCTTCACCGGGCACCCGGCGTTGATATCCACGGCGCAGGCGCCGCGTAGCTGGCATGTCTTTGCTGCTTGCGCCATGCTTTCTTTTTTTGAACCGAAAATTTGTATGGCGGTGTATTTTTCTTCCGGAGCCATGCGCAGCATTTCAAAAGACTTTTTATTTGAATAAAAGAGGCTTTCCGCTGAAATCATCTCCGTGAAAAGCATGCCGGCTCCCCCTTCCAGACACAAGAGCCGAAAAGCCATGTTGCCTATCTGTGCCATCGGGCTCAAAAACAAATTGTTTTTGAGGGTTAAATTACCTATTTTTATGATTTCTATGGGAGTCTTCACGGAACAACCGAGTATTTGCCGTCGTGGCTTATTGTGAAATCCTGCTTCTTTCTTCTTTTGAGCCGCAGAATTTCTTTTTTGGGCGCTCCGATCTTTTTCAGCAGAGAGATTTGGTATTTGGTCGCCTTGTCTTCCACTTTAATCATTATGTCCAGACCGGTGTATTTTATTCCGAGGGGATTCGCGATTTCAAAATCGTCCTTTTCCCCGGGAGGCGGGGGTATTCTTTTCTCGTCCCTGTTTCTGATGTACTTGGCGTAGGCGTGAAATGCCTGATGCAGTATAATTCCGGCGCACCATGTAAGGGATTTGAAAGCGTTTTTGTCCGAAATGAGAACTGTAGGAACCTGGTTGATTATTCTAAAGTCTGTTGAGTCTGCTTCGCGTATTTCATATACATACTTCCGGATGAAATTTAATTTTTTTCTGTCGTATATCCAGATGAGTTTGAGCGCCTGCGAGACTTGTTTCTTAAATTCCGGACTACCGTAGATTTGGAGCGAAGTTGTATATTTATATTCGGTTTTTTCTCTTTTGGGGATTTCTGTCTCTTTTTGGGTTTGCGCTGGAAGGGGTTCTGGTTTGATACCTGGAGGTGTGAATTTGTGTTTCACGAACAGATACCCCCCCGCGCCAAACGCAATAAGCAGTAAAATGGAAATAAAAAGACCAGTTTTTGGACTTTTCTTTGCCATTGAGGTTTACCTGAAATTTTTCAGATAAGAACGATAGAAAGCCTGCAACTCGGATTTTGGATCCTGAAATTCAAGTATGTGCTTCTTGCACCCTCTTCTGGAGCATATCTGAACCTGCCCCCCGCCTTTTAGGTTGAAGGCAACCATCTGCGCTCCGCACAAATCACATTTTCGGGTGCTTTTAAGATCAGCGTTGCAATGGGGGCACCTAAAACCGGCAATTTTTCTCATCGGAATATTGAGGTCAAGCGCCACATTGTAACTGCCGTAAAGGGAACTTAAATGCAGCGGGGCGTTTTTCCCGGCGTAGGTGAGTTTTACCTTTATTGAGGGTCTGTTGTCTATTTTTTTCTTTGAATCCATTAAAGATTTTCCGCAATGCGGGCATTTCACAGAAACATTAATCATTTCTCCTCCAGTGGAAGCGCTATGCCAGTGCAGGGCACACGCTTTCCAAACCCTTCTTATTTTACAAAATTTCCTTGAGCAGTTAAAAATGCGCGTTAGCTCATCAGAAATGTCTCCGCCAAACGAACGGCAGACAGACGGTCCATAAAAGACGTAGATGCGCGCCCCTGGCGCGCCTAAATCGCTCTCACAACAAATACGTAAATACGAGATATGTTGGCGAGGCTAAAGCCTTGCACTACAGCTTCACGCTGACTCCCGACTCCTGACTTATTCTTTATCCTTTTCTGCAGTCCAGCCGTCTAGCCGTCTAGCTGTCCAGCCGTCTTGCTGTCCAGCCGTTATTTTGGCCCCGTTAGAAATAAGTCGCTGAAAGCGACTGTTCCTACAGTCGGGATTTCTAACGGGGCAGCTACAACTGACTCTTGACTCCCGACTTCCGACTCTGATTTATAGGCAAGGACATTCTTAAATGAACCAATACGTATGTGAGGAAATTAGGTCAAAAGACCATTGACAAGTTTACAGGATTTCCTATACTTTTAATATATGCTGAAAATACTCTTCATTATCGGGAACTTTATTTTTTCTTCGGTTTTCGCTCTTAACGTGAATAATCCGCTGCCGAACTGGATAGATTACGGGAGAGAAAAACCGGACGGCAAGCCGCCCAAGATATTTAATCAAATGATACCGCCTTCGGGCTTCAGAATACCGGCGGAATATGAGCCGGTTTCGGCGGTGGTTATCGGATGGGCGGGATATACAGGCATGCTTTCCGCGATAGCGCGCCAGACTTCCGCCAGGGGGCACGCCAAGGTATGGGCCGTTGAAGGACCGGATTCTGTGGAGGGGGTGCCTGCAGGATTTTACGAGAAAATCAACACGCGTATAAATACAGTGTGGATGAGAGATTATGGACCTTTCGGAATATCAAAATCCGGGCAAGTCGGAATAGTGGACACCGTTTACCGCCATTATCAATACCGCCGCGACGACGACGCGCTTCCTTCAAACCTCGGAAAGATAAAAAAGATAAACGTATACGGCGCTGACATAATACTTGACGGCGGCAATTTTATGGTTGATTCTTACGGGAACCTGTTTATGACAAAGAGGACCTATATCTGGAATTCGGGCAAAAGCGAGGAAGAGGTCAACGCGATTTTGAAAAAGTATTTTAATTTGAAAAACATTTATTCCTTTGAATACGCCGGCTATCCCGGCTACCCCGAAGACGGAACCGGGCATATAGACATGTTTATGAAACTCTTGAACGACCATACGGTTTTAATCTCAACGGCGGAAACGGAGCCTTTCAAGAGCAACGCGGAAAAGGCAATGGCTTTTTTCAGGGGAAAAACGGCGCCTGACGGAGAAAAATACAGAATCATCACCGTGAAAGGCTGGCAAAGATACGGCACCTGGTATACCTATACGAATTCTCTTATAGTGAATAATGTTGTGCTCATGCCTTCTTATTCTTCTTATTCACAGGAGAACGCCGATGCCAGAGCCGCCTACAAGAAAGGAATGCCGGGAGTCGTTGTCGTGGAGATAAATTCGGACTCCAGCATAAGCTCGGGCGGTTCTATTCATTGCATAACCCAGACCATACCAAAGTATTATTCAAAGAGAGCGGAGAAAAAGAGAATTCGGTTTTTTGCCCCGATAGGCTCCGAAGAATTGATAAAAAGAAATCTAGATTTTCTCGGGAGCGGCAGAATATTCAGGTAAATCTGACAGGATTTGCAAGCAGATTCTCTTTTATTCCCGCAGTTTAAAATATATTATAATAATTAAGCGTCACAACGGGCAGTTAGCTCAGCGGAAGAGCGTTCGCCTCACACGCGAAAGGTCACAGGTTCGAACCCTGTACTGCCCATGTTACCTTTTTCCCGACTTCCGCATTGGGACACCTAAATTTTAAGTCTCTCTCGTCGAGAGGTGGCCTAAATTTTAGGGCTTCTGCGGAAGTCGGGTGAACCTTCTAATCATGAAGTGATAGAAATGGGTGGAATACAACCGGGAGGAATAAGCGGATTTAAAGTCACAAATGTCAAGGGAATAGATTTTGATAATTTCAGAAGTTTTCAAACGACGCATCCCAAATATTATGGGGCGTTTATGCATTCAAGTAATCCTGATATTGAAACAAGAAAAGCTATTTTGGTCCCGTTAGAGATACATAAACTTATGACTTATACATATGTGCTGAGAAGCTTAAAAGATGGGAAATTATACACAGGTTGTAGCAATGATTTACGGAAACGTTTCAAAGAACATAATAAAGGAGGAGTCGCAGCCACAAAAAACAGATGTCCATTTGAGCCCCGTTAGAGGCATATAAGCGAAGGTTTGTCGAAGGATGCTGAAAATGCGAAGCAGGCTTAAAGTTTGTTTGGAATGAAAAAGCGAAACGGTCGCCTTAATTTTTGGTTGGCGACCTGCCTTTAACGGGGCGAAAATAGCGGCTGGACGGTTAGACGGCTGGACGGCAGGAAAGGAGAGGGATGACCCCGTTAGAGATACACGAATTGTAGCCGCAGAACATCCGCCAAACGAACGGCAGGCTTGCCCGCCGAAGCAGTAGTGGCGGGTCTGTCCGCCAATGCTGTGTGGTGGAGACAGTGCCCTGCGAAAATTGGAAGGGTGAAGGAAGGTAAAAGATGAGCACATTGACTAAAAAGGTTCCTGAAATAAAGTCTTCGAAAAATCCGGATGAAATCCCGTGGGAAACATCCGTTGTATGGTCGAATTATGCAATCGAGAATGGAAGGATGTACGAATGGATCGAGGATAGGCACATAAGGTATGTAAGCTGGACGAACGGTATAGTTTCGATAATACCGTCGCCCGATTCTTTCCTCAGCGAAAAATGCCAGTGTTTTGTTCTTTCGGGAGGCTTTATTTGGGTTGGCAGCAAGGTTAAAGTAGGATAAATGATTGACGCGCTCAGTGAATGATGAAAAGATTTGATTTACTTATTATCGTGCCGGGTTATTGGTTTGCTGTTTTTTGCGTTTATGCTTCGCATTTTGGCAAGGAAAAGCGACTTACTATTTACGGCTTTTTCCCCCCTTTATTTTAGCGGGATTTTTATGCTGAAAGCCGAACCTTTCTGGATTTGAGATTTGACGAAAACATCGCCGCCGTGCATTTGGGCTATTCTTTTTACCAATGAAAGACCCAATCCCCAGCCATCCACCTGTCCTGTAAAGGAATCTTCTACCTGGTAGAATTTGTTGAAGATGTTGCTCAGCTCTTCCGGCGGTATTCCGGGACCATTGTCGCCGACGGATATAATAGCGTTTTGATTTTTAATCTGTGCTGAAACTATAACCAGTTTCTCGCTGGCGGGATTAAATTTAATGGCGTTTTCAATGAGGTTTCTGATTGCTGTCTTAAGCATTTGATAATCGGCGTTAATTCTAAAATTTATCGGCACCATCAGCTTGAAATTTACAATTTCCTTTTCCTTGCGCAAAGCGTTTTGCTTTGCTTCGGACAGGCAATCCTCAAGCAGTGCTTTTATTTCAAATTCCGATAAATTGATTTGTCCTTCCTCCTGGTTGTTTATAGTCACAAATGAGAGCAAACTTTCTATCAGCTTGGTAAGTTTTTGCCCTTGGGCGATTATGGTGGAGAGGGCTTTTTTTGTCAGTTTTGAAGAATTCTCTTTTAATTCATTTGAAATTATCTGGGCGTATCCATTGATGGCTGCAAGCGGGGTTTTGAATTTGTGGGAAATTAAAGAAAGAAAATTTCGAGCCAGCTTTTCCTCCATTTTTTGATCTGTTATATCGGCTAAAATCCAGAGCCAGCCTTCCTGCAGGACTTCTTCCTTGTTTTGGCTTTTCATCAGTTTTATGGCGGAAACTTCCAGAAAAAGTTTTTTGGGTTTCTCCCTTTCCAATTCGAAACGGTTTATTAAATTCGGGGAGTCTGCCATTTTTTTGTATTCTATTTCTGCGTCGGTTTTAAATTTATCAAAAGCACTTTTTATATTCGTGAATTTATACTTGTCGTGTTCCAGATACAATTTCGCCGCGGAATTCATTAGAAGAATTTCTCCGTCCATGTCTGTAAGAACGGCCCCCTCTTTTATTTTTTTAAATACTATTTCAAGTTTTCTCTTCTCTTCTCTGACCGAGGCGAAAAGACGCGAATTTTCTATGGCTATGGCGGCTTGAGAGGCGAAGGCTTCAAAATTGTTCCTGTCGGTTTCGTCAAAATCTCCCTCTATTTTGTTTATTGCCTGAACCACTCCGATGACTTTGCCTTTGATTACCATGGGGCAGGTCAGAAGTGATCTTGTAACAAACCCGCTTTGACTGTCCACTTTCCTGGTGTGCCTGGGGTCCTGAGAGACGTCATTGTGTATCAGGGAAATTCCTTCTTTTGCGCAGGCGCCAGCTATGCCTTCGCCTAATTTCAGGCGCATCTTTTGAACTTCTTTCGGCAGCCCGAGGGCAACGTCAAAATAAAGTTCCTGAGTTTTTTCGTCGAGGAGATAAAGCGACGCTCTTTCCGCCCCGACGACCCGCGAGGAAAGGCGCATTATTGTGGTCAAAAGTTCGGAAATTTCCAATTTTGAAGACAATAATCTTGAAACTATCACCAACATTTCAAGACTTTCTTGCGATTGTTTAATCAATGTCATCAGAAAAATACCTGCAAGTATAGTTTATAATAATTTCGCGCTTTCGTTCCATCATATTTTAGCCAATTGTATCCAAAGTCAAACGAAGATTTGGGTGAAAGGCGGGTTCTGGTGCCTATTGTCGCCGTAGTGGGGTCCGGATAATTGTCTAATTTTATCCTGCCGCCTCCAACATACAGATAAGTTGTTTTATCGTCGCCGATGTTTCTTGCGAATTGAAAATTGGCAGTCCATAATGGAATGCGGTTGATTGAGGTGTATGTTCCCATAAATGCCATATCGTTTAAGTCAAGCGAGGAGAAAAGAAGGCCGGAGGAGTCTATGTCGCTGAAGTTGTGGAATATGCAGGCTGAAGCAAGAAAAAAGAAAAGGTCGTAATAATTGCGTTCAATCTGTATCTCGAACGAGGAGAGATAAAAGCTCTTTTTTTTCGTTGCGGAATCTACGAGCACTTTTGCTTTTTGACCCGCGCCGGCTGCCGTTAGAATCAAATGCGTATAGTCCTCGTCCGAATCTATGCCGAGAGATTTCATGTAGTAAAGTTTTCCTCCCATAGCATAGTTTCCCTCCTTTTCAGGGTAATAGAAAGGCGTAAAAGAGATAAAGTAAAAAGGTGCAGAATAAAGGATGGGAAGTTTTGCGCTGTAAATTTCTTCCGGGCCCATGGAGGAATCTCTTTTGTAAAATGTTCCATTTATGCTGATAACAGTTGAGGTTGAAATGGCCCTGAAAATGGAAAGAGACTCTTTGCTGTATCCACTTCCCCACGAATAGTCGTTTTGCGCCCACCACTGCGCGCGGGAAGGCACATTCAAAAAAAATAGTGAAAGAAGGAATAAACATATATAACTAATATATCTAAACATACCCTAAATTATAGTATAGTTTTTCAGTAAAAAGAAGTGAATTTACCGAGGGTCTGCTGAAAAAGTCTATTTGCAAGAGAAATTAGCAGATTTTTAGCCGAAACAAGGAATGAGGAGGGAGCATACCCGCCAGTGGTATGTAAGCGACGAATGACGACCATAAACCACTCCCGCATTGGGTCGTGGGAGCAAACTCGCGTTCAATGCGG
>CALEIX010000348.1 GCA_937898825.1 uncultured Elusimicrobia bacterium
CTAAAATATTGTATGTAATCTTGAAAGTGTGCGCAAATTCATTTTCTCTTTTTCGTGCGCGCCTTCATACGTGCCGGCACGATGCGGCATTCAAATTTCCCTCTGGTGGAATGAATGTAAAACCTGCTTTTCAGACCGTAAATTTTGTATTTGCGGATAAAATCCTCTATCATCTTTATCTCTTCCCGGGTTTTTAAGGGAATGAGACGGTAAGGTTGTTTAATTGCACTTAAAATTTTTTTACATTTTTTCAGTTGTGCCGTTTCAATAAGCGTAAATTTATAGTTTTTTCCGGCTTCTTTATAAAATCTTAGGAGGCTTTCTTCCGAAAGAGGAGATGCCACGAGAAAGCCGATAGTGTCTTTGTCTATTTTGGCTTTTTTAACCGCCCGCTTTATCTGATTGAAGGCGTAGAGAAATGCTTCTCCGAAATTCACGAGGGGTGATTTTATTTGCCGGAGGGTGCCTTCTATATAAAGCGATATGGCAAGTATCTCTCCCCGGTAAAACAACAGTTTCTTTTGAGTGTCTGTTTCGCTTATCAAAGTTTTCGCAATTTTGGCTTCCCGGAAAAAATCTTTGGCAGCAGAACGCTCCACTTTGAGTTTTTTGGTGAATATAATTTTCTTGCTTTCAAAGCGGTAGATAACATTACCGTCCATATCAATATCAAAGTAATATTCAACGTCCGGTTTTTTAAGATTGGTTATAGTTATCCAGGATGCGTTGCCGCTAAAGTATTTGTATCGTATTTTCTTCGCGAAAATTATCCCCGCGGAAACGATTATTGTTGTTGCCAGTAAGGAAAGGATTAATTTTTTCATGATTTGTTGTCTCCTTTTCTTTTTTTGTTTTTGGTCGTGGCGCCGCCCTCGCCGCGGCCCGCAGATTTTTCGATCAATTCGTCCAGAGAATATTTCGCGCCAAACCTTAGTGAGATCGCGCATAGGGCAATGGACATCAAATTTATGATAATTTCAACGGTGATGGAATTGCTTCTGCCCGTTCCGAAACATCCGCAGCTGGCAAGGGATATGCCTCTGACTACTGTGGAAAACAGCATTACTTCAAATAGGGTAAAAAGAGATATAACCATTATATGTATTTGTTTTCTGAACAGACCAAGTGCCAAAAAAATGCCCAGATATATTTCGAACCAGGGGAGCGCAAAGGCTATGGGTAAGAGCAAGCGGGACGGGAAAATTTTATAGGCACTTATGGCGAAGGCGAATTCCTCAATCGGGGACGTCGCTTTCAAAAATCCCGCATAGACAAGAATATAAGCGGGCAAAAAACGCGCCAGAAGAGAGATGATGCCTTTTGCATTATTTTTCATTTTTCCCTTTTTCAAATTTTTTGAGTTCGTTTAGTAATTGCAAAGCCCCCACCGCCCTTTTCCCATTTACGAAAAAAGTCGGAGTGGCGTTGACGCTTCGCATTCTTGCTTCACTTCTGTCCGAAAAAACATTTATCAAGGGTTTTTCCGATTTCATGCATTTTTGGAATTTTTTCTTGTCAAGATTTAATTTATTCGCAAAATCCAAGAACATTTTCTCCGGACTTTCTTCAGATTCCATCCATTTCGGAGCATTTTCAAAAAGCAAGTTTCCGTATTCAAAAAATTTCCCCTGCTCGCCGGCGCATTCGGCCGCTGCCGCGGCTTTAAACGACCATCTATGTATGCTTGAAAGGGGACAATGCTTGAATTTTAAAACAATTCTCCCTTTATAAACTTTAAGTAAATTTTCCACCAATCCATTGGAATGAGCGCAAGCGGAGCAGGAGAAATCCGTAAATTCTTCGATTTTTATTTCCGATTCGAGATTCCCTTTTATCCTATATTCGGGCGGCAGCCTTTCCGGAATAAAATTATAGTTTCTTGCCAGAAGGACAAGCATTGTTGAAACAATGAGAGTGACTATTCCCGCAAATATTTTCCTTGCCAGTATTTTATTTGACATTTTGCTTCATAATATTTTTACTATTTTTGAAGGGGAAGACGCACCTTTGACAAGTAATATTTTTTTAGGATTTTTTCCCAGTTCCTTCGCCAAAATATTTATGGCGGCCCTGTTCGCCAGTCCCCTTTCGGCGGGCTCCTTTGTCCATATTTCAAAGGCGTTCTCCCCCTTGCGCGATATTTTCAATTTTTTTGATGAGGGATAAACCCGCAGTTTGTAGAATTTTTCTGGCATCAGGCTTTTGTCAATTTTTTTTCTATCAACGAGTTTGATGTCATATCTTGCGGTTTTTCTATTTCGAGAATATCCAACACTGTAGGAGCTATGTCTGAAAGAATGCCTTTTTCTCGTAACTTGAAATTTTTGCCTTCTCCAAGAAGCAGGAATTCTACGGGATTTGTTGTATGGGAAGTTTTGGGCATGTTTATTTTATAATCCCACATTTCTTCGGCGTTTCCATGGTCGGCTGTTATCATCACCACATAATTTTTCAGGAGCGCTGCCCGCGCGACCTCCCCTGTGAATTTATCCACCGTTTCCACTGCTTTTACCACCGAGTTAAAATTACCCGTGTGGCCGACCATGTCGCAATTTGCAAAGTTGAGGAGAATAAAGTCATAGACTTTCTTGTCTATTTCTTTAATCGCCCTTTGCGCAACCTCGGGTGCGTTCATTTCCGGATGTTGAGCAAAACTTGAGGGGTCGAAAGTTCCCTTAACTTCAATTCTGTCTTCCAGAGGATACGGTTCTATTCGTTTTCCGTTAAAGAAAGAAGTCACATGGCGGAATTTCTGGGTTTCAGAAATTCTAAGCTGCCTTATTCCGTTTTTTGATAAAACCTCTCCCAGGAGATTGTTCATATTTCCGGAATCGGACATAGGCTCAAGGGCACTACAACAAAAAGAGTCATAGTATTTTGTAAGGCCACAGTACACTACGCGTGGCCATCGTTTCCTGCTGCCTTTATAATTAACTTCCACGAAGGCTTTTGTTAGTTGTATAGCTCTGTCCTGGCGAAAATTGAAGTGGATGACACTGTCGTTGTCTTTTACTCCAGAATAATTCCCTATAATTGTGGGAGGGATGTATTCGTCTGTTATGTCGCTTCCGTCGGGGTTTTTTAATGTGGAGTATGCTTTTTTGACCGCTTCTTCGGCAGTTTCGGCTTTTACTCCTTCGGCATTGACAATGGCATTATACGCCGTATCAGTCAGGTCCCATTTTTCCCCTCTGTCCATGCCGTAATATCGTCCCATCAATGTGGCTATTTCTCCAATGCCTGCCTTTTTTATTTCTTCAAGAAGCATTTTGACAAATACAAGAGAACTTCTCGGTGGGGTGTCTCTCCCGTCGGAGAAAAAATGGATATACACTTTTTTTATTCGCTTTTCCCTGGCATGCCTCATTATGGCATAGAGATGGTCCTGGTGGGCGTGCACCCCCTCATCCTGGACAAGTCCCATAAGATGAAGCGCCGACTTGTTTTCAATCGCGTTATCTATCGCTTTTTTGAAGAAGAGTGTTTTGAAAAGAGAACCATCGGCTATCATGTCCTTTATTCTTTTTAGTTCCTGAATGACTATTCTTCCCGCGCCCATATTCAAATGCCCGACTTCAGAAGAACCCTGATAGCCGGCAGGCAATCCCACCGCCTCTCCGGCTGGTTCTAAAACAGTGTTGGGATAATTTTTAAGAAAATTCGTTACGTTCGGGGTTTTGGCTTTGATAACTGCATTGTATTTGTCGTTTTTTTTGCCGATTCCCCATCCGTCCCTGACAATCAGCAACACCTTTTTTGAAATCATATATCCTCTTTAATCCGGCAATCCAGCGGTTTTATTCGCAAATTTTGCATCAATTATATTTTAGGAAATAAAGCAGGCGAAAAGATATATATTTGTCACTTAAAATTGTATAATTGGAAATAACTATGAGGCGATTTCTCGTTTTTATTGGTTTTGTTACAATTCTGCCCCTCCCCTTTTTGTGTGCTAACACGCACGAAGTTAGAAAGATATTGGTGGCTACTTATTCCGGTATAATAAATCCCGTTTCAGCCGAATATGTTTCGAGCGCGATTGACAGATGCGAAAGTACGAATTGCGACATGGTGATTATAAGGTTGGATACCCCGGGAGGACTGGACGCCTCAATGAGGATAATAATCAAAAAAATCCTTTCTTCAGCTAAACCGGTGGTTATCTATGTTTATCCAAAAGGATCGCGCGCTGCTTCTGCCGGCGTATTTATAGCAATGTCGGCGCACGTAGCTGCTATGTCGCCAAGCACAAATATAGGTGCCGCTCATCCCGTTATGTTGGGGAAACCGTCTACTGGCGGGAAGGATAAGAATTCCGAAGCTATGGAAGATAAAATTTTAAACGATGCTTCTGCTTACATAAAATCTATAACTGAAAAGACTGGAAGAAATGTGAAGTGGGCGATAAAGGCCGTGACCAGGAGTGATTCTCTTTCTGCCGAAGAGGCGGTTCGGAAAAAAGTTGTCGATTTTATAGCGGAGGACATGAATGACTTGCTAAAAAAGATAAATGGACAGAAGGTGGGAAAATTTGGGGAGATTTCTGTTAAAAATCCTGAGATGGAATATTTCGAACTTACCGGAAGACAAAAATTTCTTGCTGTCATAACCGACCCGAATATAGCAATGATATTGATGAGTTTGGGAGCAGCGGGCTTGTTCATAGAGCTTTATAATCCAGGTCTTATATTTCCGGGAGTCATTGGAGCGCTTTCCATGGTTCTGGCTTTTTATTCTTTTCAGACCCTGTCGGCAAATTTTGCGGGTCTTCTTCTCATCTTTTTGGGATTGATTTTCTTTTTTCTCGAAATCAAATTTTTAAGTTATGGACTTTTGTCATTAAGCGCGATTGTTTCAATAATACTTGGCAGCGTTATGCTGTTTAAGGATAATATGGGAGGTCTTGGAATTTCTATGGACACTATCATAACGATAATAGCAGGTTTGGTGGCTTTAGTGGCAATTTTGGCGTGGATAGTTATCAAGGCTCACGCCAGAAAAGTGGTTACGGGAATAGAGGCGCTGAAGGGGGAAAAGGGAATTGTCAAAAGCCGTCTGTCTCCTTCCGGAAAAGTTCTAATTGACGGAGAATTATGGGATGCCGTAAGCATCGGAGGGGATATAGAAGAAGGCAGCGAGATTGTTGTGGAAGAAGTGGAGCGATTTAAGGTCAAAGTGCGAAAAGTGTAATATTATTTGCGTTGAACTTCAGCAGGAGGTTTCATGGGAACCAGATTTAGTGAAAGAGCCCAGAGAGTCATACTTATCGCTCAGGAAGAAGCGAAGAGGTTGAATCATGATTATGTCGGCACAGAGCATATTCTTTTGGGGCTTATCGCTTTGGGGGAGGGTATAGCGTGGCAGGTTTTGACGAATTTAAATGTGGATTTACGAAGAGTTCGGGCGGAGATTGAAAGCATGGTGGGAGTTGGCGACAACATGATGCTTTTAGGAGAAGTGCCGTTCACACCGCGGGCCAAAAAAGTGCTTGAATATGCCGTTGAGGAGGCCCAGCATATGGGACATTCTCATATAGGCACTGAGCATATACTTATGGGTCTTATAAGGGAGGAGGAAGGATTGGCGGCGAGAGTGCTTGACAATCTGGGGCTGAAGCTTGAAACGGTAAGAGAAGAAATCATGCATATTTTAACGGGAGAAACTGAGGAAGGAGAGGGCAAGATTCAAAAATCCCACGGGCCCAAGCAGCCCAAGGCAAAAACCAGTCCTACGCCAACCCTTGATGAATTTGCCCGCGACCTAACCTCCATGGCGAGGCAAAAAAGACTGGACCCGGTTATAGGAAGAGAGACGGAGATAAACAGGATTATACAGGTTCTCGGCAGAAGGACGAAAAACAATCCAGTGCTGATAGGAGAACCGGGGGTGGGTAAAACAGCTATTGTGGAAGGGTTGGCTCAGAGAATAGTTTCGGGAGATATTTCGGATACTTTGGCGGGCAAAAGACTGCTGAGTCTGGATTTGGCGTCCATTGTCGCGGGAACGAAATACAGAGGAGAATTTGAACAGAGATTGAAGAACATCATAGAGGAGATACGAAAAACGAGAAATTCGGTGATAATTTTTATAGACGAACTTCACACTGTCATAGGTGCCGGAGCAGCGGAAGGCGCCATAGACGCCTCAAACATGCTCAAACCTGCCCTTTCCAGGGGGGAATTGCAATGCATAGGCGCTACAACCTTTGACGAATACAGGAAACACATAGAACATGACCCCGCTCTGGAAAGAAGATTCCAGCCGGTTTTGGTGGAGCCGCCGAGCGTGGAGGAAACGATAGAAATCCTGAATGGAATTAAATCCAAGTATGAAGAACATCACAAGTGTAAATTTACCGACGCAGCCATTATTGCCGCCGTGCATTTGGCGGACAAGTATATTACTGACAGGGCCCTGCCTGACAAAGCCATAGACTTGATGGATGAAGCTGGCTCCAAGGCCAGGCTTATGATATCAGTTGTTCCGCCGGAATTCAAGGATATAGAAAATAAAATTACCCAGGCCGGCAAGGCGAAAAGCGAAGCAATAAAAAACCAGGAATATGAAAAAGCGGCCAAATACCGGGACAAAGAACAGGCATTGAAAAAAGAATACGAACAAGCGCAGAAAAAATGGCGTGAGTCATATAATCAAAAGATACCGGAAGTGAGCGAGGAGGATATAGCAATTATAACTTCGAAATGGACGGGAATTCCGGTTACCCGCCTTACCGAATCGGAGGCGGAAAAGCTGGCTCATATGGAAAAGGAAATACATAAAAGGATTATTGGCCAGGACGAAGCAGTGAGAGTGGTGGCAAAAGCGATAAAAAGAAGTAGAACCGGAATGAAGGACCCCAAAAGACCGATAGGAAATTTCATCTTTCTCGGACCGACCGGCGTCGGCAAGACAGAACTCGCAAGGGCTCTGGCGGAATTTCTCTTCGGCAACGAAGACGCTATGGTCAGAATAGACATGTCGGAGTATATGGAAAAATTTTCCGTATCTCGCCTCATAGGCGCGCCGCCGGGGTACGTGGGGTATGAGGAAGGGGGAAAGCTTACCGAGCTTGTGCGCCGTAAACCTTATTCCGTGGTAGTTCTGGATGAGATAGAAAAAGCGCATCCCGATGTTTTTAATATACTTCTTCAGGTGATGGACGAGGGCGTTTTGACCGATAGCTTGGGGCATAAGGTCAGTTTCAAAAACACCATAATTATTATGACATCCAATGTCGGAGCCAGGCTCATATCCAAAGGCAAGTCTTTGGGTTTTATAGCTCAGGAGGACACAGAAAAGGATTACAAAGAAATGAAATCTACAGTGATGGAGGAAGTGAAAAGGGTTTTTAATCCGGAGTTTATAAATAGGGTTGACGAAATTATAGTTTTCAGGCCTTTAACCGAGTCTGATATGGAAAAGATTCTTGACCTCAATCTTAAGAAAGTGCTTGATAAACTAAAAGAGAAAAAACTTAATTTTACAATAACCAAAGAAGCAAAGAAGTTTCTCATTACCACTGGCTTTGACAGGAATTATGGAGCGCGTCCTCTTCTAAGAACCATTCAGAAACTTTTAGAGGATCCAATAGCGGAATTAATTCTGAATGCCAAGTCCAGGGAAGAACAGGTAATAAAGGCTTCTTACAAAAAGAATACCGACCACTTGAACATAGAGCTTGTTTAATTCAATATGAAAAATCAGCGCAGCGGCAGAAAACTTTCATTTTTTAGAATATTGTTAATTTTTCTGGGCGTTTTTTTGGTTTTTTACGCTGTTTCCCGGCATCAGAAAACACACAAATATCTAAGAATAAATTCGCGTGAAACGAAAGTTATGAATCCGAACCAGCAGAAAGAATGGAAAAAAATGACCTCCCGACTGAAAAAATACGCCAGAAATTACAGCGGGTATGTCGGTATTTACCTTGAAGATTTAAGCAGTGGAAAAGAATGGACATATAAGGCAGATCGCTTGTTTCCTTCCGCCAGTCTCATAAAGGTTCCGATAATGGCTGCTATCTTCGAGAAAATCAAAAGCGGGGAAATATCCTTTGATACAACAATAAAACTTACCAGAAGAGAAAGAAAAGGCGGTTCAGGCACATTGAAGTGGGCGAAGGATGGCACAAACTTAAGCGTAATGGAGTTAATTTATAAGATGATAACGGAGAGTGACAATACCGCCACCAATATGCTAATAGACTATGTCGGCATGGAATATCTCCAACATCAGTTTGAGAAAATGGGGCTTAAATATACGAATATATCTCCTGAAGGAATGAGCCTTTCCTCTCGCCGCGTGGCCAAGGAAAACTATACAACAGCGCGGGAAATGGCATATCTTTTCAAGAAAATTTACTACGGGAAGCTTGTGAACAAAAAAGCCAGCGAGCTCATGCTTGAATTTTTGCGCCATTCAAAAAGCAGAACCCGTTTGAGGAGAGGACTTCCCATCGGCTGGGAGATAGGGCATAAGACAGGTCTTCTCAGGAGAGCGTGCCACGATGCTGGCATAGTTTTTTCCCCCAACGGAGATTATATAATAGTGGTCTTAACCGGAAACGTACCGAGCTATTCAAGCGCAAAGAGGTTTATAACTCGAATAGGCAGGGAGACGGTCAGGTATTATAAAAAAGATATGAGCTTCGCTGACAGCAAACTGGGCAAAACAAATCATAATTAAAATTCAGGGAATAGTGAATATGAAGAAGATTTACTGGATTTTTGCTCCGACAATAATCATCCAAACATAAACACTTTCATGAAAATAAAAATAAACTGAATGCAGGATAACTTTTTACACCTGCCTGCTGTCAAACAGGGATATTTTATTTTGAACGCACAAGTTTAATTCACGAATATTTATGATGATCTAATGCGGATACTTGACAGCGACAATGTTTTCTGATACACTTAAGTAAGTGCTTAAATACTTATGAAAACGCGATTGCATCCCTCGGAAATGTTTAAGGTTTTCTCAGTTGGAACGAGAATCAAAATAATAGAGTTTCTGAAAAGCGGGAAGGCCCGCGGAGCCAAAAGTATAGCTGAACATTTGGGAATAACTCCGGCTGCTGTCAGTCAGCATTTAAAAGTGTTGAGGCAGGCGGGGCTTGTTGAGAGAACGCGCAGCGGCTTTTATGTTCCTTATTCCATTAACGCCGACATGATGGAAAAATGCCGCACCCTTCTCAACGAGGTATGCCAATGCGGCTGCAGAGGGACATGCAGGTTCGGCGTGAGAAAAAACGCAAATCTGGTTTTTCTCAAAGAATATAAAAAGGAATTGAAAAGGGAACTTGAAAGGGTTAGCGAAAAAATAAAGAAATTGGAAAAGAATTGATTTTTTTTGTGGAGAATTTAAGTTATTGCTAAAACACTAAAAAGGAGGAAAGTATGTGTTGTCAACCTGAACACGGAGTTCATTATCATCATTGTCATCATGGTGTCAGCCGCACCGAGTGCTGCTGCCAGGAGCCATCTTTCAGGCGTTTTGTTTCCAAAAAGGAGCACATAGAACGCCTTGAGAAATACAAAAAAGAACTTCAGAAGGAACTTGAAGCTGTAAATGAACACCTGGATGATCTTAGCGGGTAATTTTGTGAGCTGCGCAAAAAACCGACCTTTCCGGAATATTTAGTCCTCTTTCTTGCTTTTTTGCTCCGCAAAATGGTTTATAAACCAAATTAGTTCAGCGCGTTTAAGAATTTCTTTTTCGGGTTTTCTGGGGCACACTTCGGCTCCCTCGATATATATTGAAAGATTTTTTATCTCTGGCATCCTTTCTTCAACCGAACGGGGTATGCCTTGATTGTAAATGACATGTCCGTTTCCGGCTATGATGAGCGCTGAATAGCCGGGGTTTGCCTTCAGGAATCTTACAAGATTTGCGCCCATCCCTTCGTTCCATGCGGACATAGACATAAGAT
>CALEIX010000349.1 GCA_937898825.1 uncultured Elusimicrobia bacterium
AATGATACGGCGACCACCGAGATCTACACCGTCTAATTCGTCGGCAGCGTCAGATGTGTATAAGAGACAGGTCTCATTTACCAACCGTGCGAGGAAGGTTTCGACGCTTATATCTGCCACAATGGTAACTGGCCAATCGACGGTATCTATTGCGATAGCGTCAATTATGGTGAATCATTATCCCTCGCGCTGAAAGAGGACTGGCACTGGACGAGAAGGTCTTTTATCCGGTTCGATACACTCGTTACAGTATACGACTCGCTTGAAACGTGTGAGCTATGTTTATATAAATACGGGACGGCGACGAACACGAACTGGATACAGGCCTATCTGGTTACCGGCGCGTGGGACGAGACCACAATAACGTGGGAAACCGCTCCCACATTGGATATGACGATTGCGTCCGACCGATGGACGCCGCCGTTCGCGGATTGGGAGGGTTGGTTCGCGTTAGATATCGACACCCTTTACGATAATTGGGTTGTCGGCCCGAATTACGGTCTCCAACTACGCCAGCAAGACCTCGACTCGGACGACGGCCAGGAAATGTATTCTTCCGATGCCTGCATTTTCCCCTGCTCTCTCTTCGTAGACTCTCTCTGGTTCTTCGAGGAGACCGACTGCGACGGCGGAAACCTCGTCGAAATCTGCTACGAGGTTACAGACGCCGACGGCGACTCTATCTTCGTCGAGTTCGAGGTAACCGATTCCGATTCGGCGGTTCCCACCCATACGGTTCTCGATACCGTTCCCGGCTATTTACCACCCAATATAGGATGGGTATTATCGGGAACGCACTGTTTTTTCTGGGATATGGGCGCGGATTATCCGGGTTATGAAGGCTGCGATTTCGATATCGGCATAAATTCCTTCAACGAGACGACCGAGATACTGACCGTTACGGATTCGTTCTATATCCCCGATGCCGAGGGTGTCGCGTGGGACGGCGAGTATCTTCGCGTTACGCGTAGTTGGTATGATTCCGGTCTCGATACGCAGCGGGTTTTTCGCGTCGACCCCATAACGCACGAAATTTTCGCGGATTCCTGCATCACCGACGATTTGTTCGACGGCTATACCGCCGATTGCGAATGGTATAACGGTTATCTCTGGATTCTCGGAGGGGGTTTATCCAACCAGCGCGCGAAACTATTTAAGTTCGACGTCCCAACGTGCACGATTTTAGACTCTTCGGATGCCCTTATCCCGCCAACGCGCTGGGGACAGGGTATAGCGTGGTTCGGAACCCATTTCTACGTAACCGACTCGCGCGGGAAAATCTACGAGGTCGACCCGACGCCGCCATATACACCGACTCTCTGGCTCGATTTAGAGACGATGCACCCCGGACTATTCCCGGGAGCTACCAGCGTCGACGCGATGGTCTTCGCACTCGGCTATATATGGCTTCTGAGAAACCCGGGGCCAGCCAACCATATATTGATACAATTCGATTTCACCGGCAGTATTGTCGATAGTTTCGCGTTGTCCTCGACCGCCGGTTTCGGCCCGGAGGGTATCACCTGGGACGGAAGTTGTTTCTGGTATACCGACCACGCTAAAGATTACGTCTACCGCGTGTGCCTCTGGGGTTGTTACGACTCCCTGACGGTCGGCGGATGTCTCGATTCACGCCAGCCGGAGGTCGATATCGATTGCTCGCCAGAAACGGTATATATCGGCGATGCCATTTATGAAGGGGGAAATGACTATGCGGCGGTGCGGACGGGTGTTGAAACGGTTTCTGTCGGCGGACCCGAGGAAACGGAGAAGTTTATTCTTTCTGTGATAGGCGAGGTTTAATCTCGCTCAAAATAAAAGCCCCCGCCGCGGCGGGGGTATAAACCCTCCTCTTGTATCATATTGGGCGTCTGGAACGGTGCATTCTCGCACCATCCCAGTATAAAAATTCTCTTTCTCCCGAGTCCTCAAAGTAAAACTCAATGCCAGACGGAGCTGACATTATGAGTGCTGCTTCAAGGAATGTCGGGCACCTTCTCAACAAGAGGACTTTCGTCCTCTGACCCACCTCCAAATGAGGCGCGCCCCTTTCTCCATTAGTGCCAACAAGGACCAATGCCCTGTTGGTTCCGTCAATACCGGATTTTATGAGCGGCTCCGGGTAATATCGCCCGACAATGAACTTATGGCAGGGGAGAAACGGTCTTCCCCAATTGTCAGTCTGCACACACACCCCATCCAAATGAATGGTGGCAATTTTTTTGCCGCTGACGATTAGATTCAGCCCTTTGGGGCGTCTGGAATAGATCCAATGCGATGAGAAATTGAAAAACTTCATCTAAAACCTCCATGAATATTTGATTGTTTGTGTACCGTCCTGTATCCTAACACAATGTGCAGTCAAAGTCAATGGGTGCTTTAAAATCATGGTTATCCTTGTACATTACGCGGAAATAGGGCTGAAAGGGAAAAATCGTCCGTTTTTTGAAAAGAAGCTTGCTGAGAATATAAAGAGCGCGCTCCAAGATGCGGGCGTCCCTGCTGATGTTAGATGCTTGCCCGGACGCATTACGGCAGAGATTTCTGACAATGCGGACAAGAGTACGATATGCGGTGTGCTTGATGTACAGTTTGGCGCCGCATCGTACGCTTTCGCTGAAAGCACGGGAACATCTTTTGGAGACATAAAACACTCAGCGGAAAAGCTTATAGCCAAAGAGTCGGGCAGTACATTCCGCATTGCCGCACAGCGCGGGAATAAGAAATACCCGTACACATCCCAGGAGATAAATGAGAAAGTGGGCGAGCATATTGTCCGAACGCTGGGCAGGAAGGTTGATCTGACCAAGCCGGACATAACTTGCTTTATTGAAATAGTTGAGGACACTGCTTTTCTTTATACTGAAAAACTCCGCGGTCCCGGAGGATTGCCGGCGGGCACCGGCGGCAATGCCCTTGCACTTTTATCCGGAGGAATTGATTCGCCGGTTGCGGCGCGTCTTGTTCAGAGACGCGGAGTGTCCGTAGGATACGTCCATTTTCACTCATATCCCTACACCGACCGTTCGGCAATCGGAAAAGCCGAAAAGCTCGCGCGCATTCTCCAGAAGTATCAGCCGCCTTCATATCTGTACCTCGTTCCGTTTGCGGAAATCCAGAAGCTGATTGTGAATTCGCCGGTTCCCGAACCGCTTCGCGTCGTTTTGTACCGACGCACTATGGTGAAAATATCGCAAAGGGCAGCAGAAAAAGAAGGGGCATCGGCGCTCGTTACCGGAGAGTCCATTGGACAGGTTGCTTCACAAACGCTTGAGAATGTCGCCGCTATCGGCGATGCGGCTGATATGCCGATACTCCGCCCTCTCATAGGGTTTGATAAGGAGGAAATTATTGCAAAAGCGAGGGAGATAGGAACCTATGAGATATCTATAAAAGAATGCAGTGATGTCTGCTCGCGGTTTGTCCCGAAACATCCGGCGACGAAAGTGAGAATTGCGGATGTTCGCAGAGCGGAACTGGAAATCGGCACCGAGCGCCTTGTTAGTGAAGCGCTGAAGCGGTCAGAGAGAAACAAATTGCGGTAGGGGAGAGCTTGTGAGGATGTATATTCCTGCCTTTCGTATGCCAAACTCTTTCGCCATTTCTTTTGAAGGCATCCAGATGTCAATAAAGTTTTTCTTCCTGTGGTGCATCCTGTCTTCAACGGTAAAAATGCGATTGCCGAAAATTTCAGGAATCATAACTTTGGTTCCGAACGGAAGAAAATTGGAAGCAATGATGCCGTCTCCAACCTGCTTTCCGGATGCCGTAATAAACGGCGTGCTGTCCGTTTCGTCAACGGAACTTGAATAGGCGGTTACCCACACATTGTCAAATGTTACATAGCCGAGCATCGGACTTCCTGCATCATTATCGTTAAAGATGGTGTCTTCAAACGATTTCGCGATGATCGGGTGGTTTATGATGCCGAGTAGGAGAGGAATAAATGCGATTGCGGCGGCCGCTGACGCGGTGCGCCGCTTTCTACCTCCCGGATCGTCTAATCCTGAAGTTTGACTCATATATTTGCAAGCATTTCTAATTAAAACTTCCCCAACAGGGGAACAGTGATATAATAGCATATTGTGTCTGGGAATGCAACCCTTTCGGCAATAGAGGCAGTATATGAGTGTGGAGACTTTGCGGCCGTGAACAAGCCGGCCGGCATTCTCGTCCATCCGCGATTGGCGGCTTCCGAGACCGTTGATTTTGATGGGACTGTCGCCGGATGGGCTCTGGAACACTATCCGGAGGTAAAAATGGTGGGAGATAAGCCCGATATTCGGCCTGGGATTGTCCACCGTTTGGATAAGGATACTTCGGGAATACTCATTGTTGCGAGGACGCAGGAGTTTTTTGACTATTTCAAACAACTGCTGAGAGATCGTAAAGTGAAAAAAACATACACAGCATTAGTGTGCGGAAAGTTGCCGAAAAAAGGCAGTGTGGATGCGCCGATAGCTCTGAGAAGCGGCACAATACGCCGCACCGCCCATACAAAAGGGCAGAAAATGGAAAAAGACGCACTCACGGAGTATAAGGCGCTGAAATATTACACGCGCGGCGGCGAAAGCTTTACACTCGCGGAACTTGTGCCGAAAACAGGGCGCACGCACCAACTGCGGGTTCATATGTCGCATATCCATCACCCGATAGTAGGAGACTGCTTATACGGCGGGAAGGCATCTTGTCCGACACTCGGTGTTGGACAGAGATTGATGCTGCACGCTTTGTCTTTGGAATTCAAGGATAGGAGCGGAACAAACCTGCATTTGGAAGCTCCGCTTCCCGACGATTTCCAAGACATCTTAAAAGCGCTAAACGCCGGGTGTCTGGTAAAATAAAATAGCGGCATTTGTAATGCCGCTATTTGCGTTCTGCGATTTCTTTTAGAACCTGCGCCGTTAGAGAGTTGTCTGATACGTCAAACTCTATCATAGCGTCCGTGTCAACGGGAAACGATCTTGCAACTGCCGCCTTCAGCATCAGCGCTCTCGTTCCTATACGCAGATAATCGGTGAACAGTGTGTATAGAACTTTTTGTTCTTTACCCATCTTTTTGTCTTTTCCGGCAAGGAATTGTATCGGATACTTGTCGGGCGGTGCCGCTTCCTGGATGTAGAGTTCCTTTGTTTTCAGCAGAAATTTGAACTTGAAGCCGCGTTTTACTCTTTGCTTCTCCAATATCGGGGAGAAAAGGCACAGCTCCGTATCTCCAACTATTACCTCATTGTCCTTGAGCTCCACTATTCCTTTAATTTTTACTCTCATTTTTTTCCTCCTTCGCGTTTTTGCTAGAGCAAAGCCTCAGAAATGCGTGCTGTACAGCGGGGTCATGGATTTCTTCGGAGTCAAAAATGACTCCGTATCCGCGGCTCCGCAAGCTGTCGCGGAGCGCCGCCTCGCAAGCAGAAAGCGTCCATTTAAAAATGTAATCAAATAGGACGCCTAAAAATTTCTTTTCCTTTCCCTGCTGGGAAATTACATATTTTTTTCTGCCTTTCAGAAAGAGAAATAGAAACATACTTTTTCCACTTTTAGCGAAAAAGCGAACTTTTTCGCTAAAAGGGTCTGCCACGGAAAACGAGAATGCTTGATCCATATTGTATTTGCCTAACTGCACGGCAATGTGGAGTTCTCCATCGTACTCCAGGGGATTTCTGTCCTTTTGGCGCGCCTTTACTCTTACATTTACTTTCATTGCAGTT
This sequence comes from uncultured Elusimicrobia bacterium, assembly GCA_937898825.1. Classification (GTDB taxonomy): domain Bacteria; phylum Elusimicrobiota; class Elusimicrobia; order Elusimicrobiales; family UBA9959; genus CALEIX01. The sequence goes on from CALEIX010000349.1 coordinate 5,709, forward strand.
CCTCCTATTAAGTTAAGTTTCTGGCGGAAATTGTATAATATAAGAGGTAAATAGTCAAGACATTAAAAATAAGGACGTCTGACGTCCTTATTTTTTGTGCGCGGGAGAGGATTTGAACCTCCACGGGCATAACTGCCCACAAGCCCCTCAAGCTTGCGCGTCTGCCGATTCCGCCACCCGCGCAAACCTACCTGTACAGCTTCCGTAATTTTTCCCTTACCTTCCTTGCCGGCAGATTCCTCAGGTAGTACAATTTGGCACGTTTCTTGCGCTTCGGCATCTCCAGAAACTCAATGCGCTTAATGAGCGGAGTATATACGGGATATATTTTCTCAACGCCGATGCCCTGTATGGTGGAGCGCACAGTAAAAGTGGCTCCCGGCTCCGAGCCGTGCTTGCGCGCTATAATAATGCCTTCAAAAGGGGTTTCACGCTCTTTGTCCTTTTCTTGAACGATTTCCCAGATTTTCACGCGCGCCCCGGGCTTTAGTTTGCTGATTTCTTCCTCATTCATAAGTGGAAATAGTATAATGTAGAATTGCTTGTAAATCAATGATGGAGTAGGTTAGGATGATAGCAATGCCGCCCTAGCTCAATCGGCAGAGCAACGCTTTTGTAAAGCGTAGGTTATCGGTTCAAATCCGATGGGCGGCTCTGGGCGCCCGGGTAGTTCAGTGGCAGAACGACTGCATGGTAAGCAGTAGGTCGGGAGTTCGATTCTCCCCTCGGGCTCAGTCTTGAAATCACGAGGGTTTTCTTGTAGCTTTTGGGTATGGCAAAAACAAAGTTAAAAGAACAATTGACAAAACTGGATTGCACCGAGTGCGGCAGGCGCAATTACTATACGCGCAAGAACAAGAAGACGGTAGAGAGAAAGCTTGAGTTTAGAAAGTTCTGCAAATGGTGCCGGAAGCATACTTTGCATAAGGAAGGGAAGAAGTAGTATAGTTATAAAAGCGGGGGTATAAGCTAATTGGCAAACTGTCGGTCTCCAAAACCGATTTTCCAGGTTCAAATCCTGGTACCCCCGCCGCCCGTGCCCGGGTGGCGGAATGGCAGACGCGCAAGA
>CALEIX010000350.1 GCA_937898825.1 uncultured Elusimicrobia bacterium
GCATTATCCTTATCTGAACGGTTGAGATTCCCGCCGTATAATCCGAAGCCGTTCAGATAAGGATAATGCAGGATACGGTTCAAGATGCCGATTGTTCAAATACCTCGCTTAATGGGTATTATTGGAACGGAACCTGGTGGCAGATAGCTGAAAAATGGTTTGGCGTCAATTCTTATTCTAATCCGAATTGGTCTTATGACAGTTCTGTCGTCGCTTTCCAGCCTCAATGTTATTACATTGTGAAATCCAGTGCCGTCGACGCGGCAGGTAACGGCGAATCTAGTTTTGGTTCGAGGAGATTCAAATTCACCCCTCCGCCCGCCGAGACCAGAATAACCCTGCCTTCAAACCTGCTTTATTACAAAAACCTTACGACTGTCATAGGTACGGCCAATGCCGATACCAAAGAGCTGAGTTTGGAGATAAAGAGACTTTCCGACAATTACTATTGGGATTTCGCCGGCTCTTCCTGGACAGTTAATCAAATTTCTACCGGTCCGATAGTCCCGTCGGCCGGCAACTGGAATTACGATGCGAATTTGCCGCAGTTTATTACCATGTCTTCTTATACCTTACTGTCGGTGGGAGTCAATTTTTCGAATGTTACGGAAGATTCGCCCGTTTTGGTGCAGATACATTTTGATACTGATACTCCAAAATCTGAGGTTGTTGTCCCTGACGGAACAAACCTGTACTACAATAGTATGTCCAAAATTTCCGGAACCGCGGCTGAGGTTACTCCGACTCCGCCTTCAGCAGGCGTTAACAAGGTTTGGGTTCAATTGAAAGCCGCCAACGGAAATTTCGCGGGCAAATTCTGGGATAATGAAACCAGCACGTTCACCGCTTCATGGAATCAACCCGGGAACTCCGGCAATTATTATGTTGCAGGGTCCTCATGGGAATACACTATAAGTTATCCAACTGCCGCTTTCATAAACGGGGTGCAATACGAAGCGAGGACGAAAGCTTCGGATTTGACTTATAACAACGGTGCTTTGGAGGGTAACGAATCGGGGTTGTCAACAGTGAAAGTTTTTAATTTTGATATTTCCGCTCCGACAGCGACTATAACAGCCGTTCAATCCGGGCAAGCGCGTTCAGCTGTTGATATAGCTTCCGGAACGATATTGGAAACTATGGTGTTAGCAAACGCTGCTCTTCCTCCAGGAGAGCAAATCAATACTGTCAAGATACACGTGAAAGACAATTTGCTCAACCAGTACTGGGACGGTTCTTCTTGGGGACCTTCGAGTTCAGTTTCGACCAACTCGGTAGTTTATCAATCTTCCTGGTCGGTTTCTGCCTTGCCCAACTGGGCTGATGAAGGAATTTATACCATGTGGGCCGAAGCTCTTGATAAAGCCGGAAACAGCCAGACGGTTTTTTCCGGGAACGGCTCTTCCGCCACTTTTACAATAGACAAATCCGCTCCGGTCCTGGCTTTAACCTCGATAAACACGGACGACAAAATTTCTTCATTATCTTCAGTTTCCGGAACGGCGAACGATCCCAACTGGGCGACCAATTCGGGAATAGCCGGAGCCTCGAATATACAGGTGCAGATTTCTTATTTAGACGGCGGTGACACGTATTATTATGACAACGCCTCCCAATTTTCTTCCAGCACTTTGAACGACACTAATTCATGGTGGCCGGCGACAAATTGGACAGCACAAGGGCCTTCTTCCGGGACATGGACTTATGCTCCCGCCGGTTTGTCATCCGCAATGATATCTGATAAATCGTATCGCATAAGGGCAAGAGCGCAGGATGACGCGATTCCTGTTCCAAATCCGGCAGACCTTTTTGCGAATGCCGCGCTCAAATATAATATTGTTTATGACACCACGCCGCCGTCGGTGCTTATAACATATCCATTAGATGCTGCGAAATTTAATAATGCTCCGCAGATAGCGGGAACGGCCGATGCCTATCTTGCCGGATTAAGCGATGTGCGGTTGAATGTTTCCTCCTACACTCAAGGCGGATGGTCCCTGGTGAGCTCCGACAACCAGGCGGACAATATCTGGAGCAGCTCATGGTCATGGACGACATTAGGCGGATTAATAGACCAGACCACTTATCAGGTAGTGGCGAAGGTTCAGGATAAAGCCGGCAATTGGTCTGTTGTCTATTCGACTGTTACTTTTGTCTACGATACGACCCCGCCGGATATTTATGTGGCAAAGCCGGTCAACAACAGATATTACGGCGAAAATTCTTCGCAGGTCGGTTATTATCTTGATTCATTAAGCGGCACAGCTTCCGACAGTTTCGGCATAGACAAAACGGAAGTGCAGATATATGATGTGGTTTACAGTTCATATTGGCACCAGGCAGGATGGGTAGTTGGCGTAAGCAGCTGGCATTACGCGGGGCAGAATGACTGGACATTTTCAGCGCCGCCTTTTGACGATGGTCATAGATACAGATTGGAGGTCAAAACTTTGGACGTCGCGGGGAACTTGAGTCCGTACACCACATATTATTTCTACTATGACAGAAGCCAGCCGCAGGCAGGAATAAGCAAGCCAGGAAGCACCGGCTGGTATAATGAGGTAAATCAAATAGAGGGAACGGCATCGGACCCTTCAACGGGTGATTTTCCTTCAGGAATGTATCACGCGTATATTGCCATACAAAAAAATCCTCCGACCGGATTGTGGTGGGATGGCAGCGACTTTGCGTCTGGCAGCGAAGTATGGCTTGAAGACAGCGGCAATACCTGGCCAGATTGGTATTTGACGGGAAGTTCGACGCCGACATGGGCAACGAATACGAAGTATAAGGTTAAAGCGCAAGCGATGGATGTGTCAAGAAACACTTCCACGATAGTGGCTCAAGAATTTGTATATGACACGCAAATTCCCACAATGACAATAACGGCGCCGGAGAACGCGATAATCTATTATTCATCGATGAGTTATGTAAAGGGTACTTCACAGGATGTGAACTCTTTGGGTGGAATTGATAAAGCGGAATTAAGAATTAAAAATTTAAGCAATAATCAATATTGGGATTGGCCGGCTCAAAATTACGTTCAATCGGACAGCGAGTTGGCATGGTTTGTGGCGGGGACGACCAATACCTATGCGGATTGGTTCAGCACAGGCACGCCTCCAGGGGCTCCGGACGGAATTGTCTTTAACAGCGGGATAAGTTATGAAGTAAATTTGAGAGTGTTTGACAAGGCGGGCAATTATACCATTGTTTACACTACGCGCAATTTCACATATGATGTTCACAAGCCCACCGGAGCGATAGTAAATCTCGCAGGAAACGCGATATCCAATTTTCCCAGCGCGGTAAATCCGATAAGCGGCACTGCCAACGATATGCCACAGGCCAATAATGCCGGTCTTGAAACATTGACGAATGGAGGGGGTCAAATAAGAATATACGATGTCGCAAATGGTTTATGGTGGAATTATGTCAACGGGGATTTTGATATAAGCAATGGAGAGAACGCGTGGATAAAAGCGAATAGCGGAACATCAGGGAGTTGGGGCTACGATGACGCCAATCTGGAGGGTAAGTTAACGAGCGGGAATCAATATTTGTTCCAATACAGGGGCAAGGACAAATCAAGTCCCGCCAATATCGGTCCTTCGAGCGACGGTTTGGACGACAGTTTTACAGTCGGGAAAGATTCCGTAACTGTGACGTATGACAAAATACCGCCGTTTTCCCGGATACTGGCGCCGGAAAACGGGAGCAAGATTAACAGTATTCTATTTATAAGTGGAACGGCAGCGGATTCAATATCCGGAATAAGCGCGATGGGCCAGATTGAAATATCTATATGCGAGATAAGTCCGAACGATAGTTGCTGGAACGGAGTGGTTCCCGGAACGTTCAGCCTTTCTTCGGAGCAATTTTTCGCCCTTGACGGGGCTACGCTAAATGGTTCTTATGACGGATTGAACTGGAGCATGGACGCGCCCGATTTCCAGGACGGATACACTTATGTTATGAAAGTCAGGGCCAGAGACAATGCGCTGCCATCCAATATTGAAACGAATATTTCCTCGAATACTTTTGTCTACGATACGACCCCGCCGAACGCGGCGATAACTTATCCAATTTCTTTACCGGATTCAGGCGGCAACTTAAGTAGATTGAATATATATGTCACTGGCACGGCTTATGAACCCTTTGGAATAAAATCGGCGTCGGTTTCTTATCAAGAAGGGGATACACTGCTTTACTATGATGTATCTGCTTCCACCTTTGATTCAGTGACCCAGAAATGGATTACGGGTTCAGTTGCTGGAACCGGCCCCAATTACACCTGGACAGTAAGCACTGTTCCGCTCCAGGACAACAGGAATTATAATATTCAGGTGATAGCCAGCGATATGGCCGGCAACGTGATGACACCGCCTTCGCCGACGGTAATAAGGTATGATGTCTCTCCACCTGTTTCCGGTTCTGATTATCCGCCAGATGGTTCCTATCTCAACAACCTGGCTTATGTTTCCGGAACGGCCCAGGACGTGAATTCCAATCCGTCGGGTCTCAAAGGAACTCAAATAAAAATTCAGCGAATATCGAATTCCGATTACTGGAACGGAGCCATATGGACGTCTCAGGAAATATGGCTCAACGGGGTCAGCGGTTCTCCCTGGACGAAGAATACACAGCTTCCTCCGTCCGATAATCTTTCGGGTTTTGTGGATGGCGAAAGTTATATGGTTCAAAGCAGGGCGTATGACGTGGCCGGTAATACTCAAAGCGTTATTCTTTCCGGAAACACTTTCGTGTTTGACGTATCATCGCCTACAGCTCGTGTGCTTCTTCCGGAAGATGGAACCAGGCATAACACCCTCACTGGAGTTGACGGAACGGCTAACGATGTTTTTAATGTCAAGTTTCCTGAAATCAGGATTTACGACATACAACTTGCAAGGTACTGGAAGGAAGGGAGCGGCTGGGTTGATTCTTCAGATCCGGCGTATCCAGAAATATGGAACGTGGCCAGTGATTCCTCTTCCGTCGGAGGAGAATTCGCGTGGACATATGATACTTCGGCAATTTCCTGGCCGGACAGAGACGAAGGACTCAGGGTGGAAGTTAAGGCGAAAGACGAAGCTGGTAATTATCTTATCGACACTTCTACTTTTAGCTTTGACCAAACGCCGCCCGACTCCGCTATAACCTATCCGCCGTCCGATGGCCAGACCTATTCCTCAATGACGGCTATCTCCGGTACTTCTTTGGACCTTACTTCTAACATAAGCAATGTGAGGATTAGAATGTGGTATCTAAGTGACGAAACGACTTATTACTGGTCCCCGGCGGCTCCTCACTGGGGGAATATAGACAGCGGATGGTGGGACGTAGCTGGTTCAGCCGGGCCAGGCGGAGTTGAGAATCCGTGGAGTTATGCCAATACCGATTTCACAAATCCTGGAACTATAAACTTTGCATGGAAAGAAGGTACGCATGACAAGTTGAACGGTAAGACATTTTATATCGCGGTAAAAGCTGTAGATGCGACCACGAATGAAGAGGTTTCTTATTCTACGAGAACTTTCATATTTGACAATGAACCGCCGCTTTCGGCCCCTGTGGAACCCGGGCCGGATACAGCATATAATTCCCTGGCGGTTCTTTCCGGAACTTCCGTGGACGGAGTCAGTCCCGTCGCGAACGTTTATTTGTCAATATTGAGCGAAGACGAAACCGGCGGCCCGAAGTATTTCGACGGTTCGAATTTCGCTTCCGATACCGAATTTTGGCTCTCGGTAACTAACCTTTATCCTTCTTCATGGTCGTATACCAGCGGTTTCCTGTCTTTTAGCGACAAAATGCATTATGTCGTGAAATCGTCCGCTACGGACGCGATAGGCAACGTGCAGGATGTTGTTGGTTCTTCAAGATTTCTCTATGATGAAACGGAGCCTCAATCCTCGGTTGTAAGCCCGGTCAACGGCCAGGTTTACAATGACAACAAGGTTATACTTGGCAATGCCTCCGACCCTGGCTTTACCAGCGGAATAGACGGAACTGGCTCGGGAGTTTATCCTTCCTTAGTTTGGCACCAGGGAAAGGTTGAAGTGCTGGTGTTCAGGGATACCGAACCGACTTTGGGCTCCGGGCCCATACTTTACGGTTCCTGGGACGATTCTGGATATTTCTGGGACGGCTCAACCTGGACTCCTGTCTCGGCCGGGGAAAAATGGGTGCAGGCTCAGTATACCGATGCCTTTGGAAACTGGCAATATGCCGGTCTTGTTTGCGTGTCCACAAGCATTCCCTGCTGGGTGAGAGGCGATTCTTATTCCGTGTGGGTAAGAGCTGCGGACAACGCGGGAAACCTGCAAACCTCGGTTATAAATTCCGGGCCGAAATTTTATATATCGGCTCCGGCGCAAAGTTTTGCTTTAAGCGTTTCGGCCGATCCGATGACGGCGGGAGACGATATAACTTTAACGGTTGAAGCGAAAGACGGACTGAATGGAGCGGGGAACACCGCTTCGGCTTATCAGGGAACCGTCAGGTTTTACATTGACGGTGTGCCCGGCGGTCCGGAGTATATGGATAATGATGGGGTTTTAGATGACATTCACGGTTTACCGCAAGAAACGCAGTTCCTTTCTTCGGATTATGGAATAAAATCTTTCCAGATAAGATTGAGGAAAGCCGCAGCCAGAACTTTAAGGGTGGAGGATAAGGATACTCCTAGCATTTACGGAACGCGTAATGTTAACGTTGATCCCACTACTCCTGACAGAATTCAGGTTATAGCCGATTATGATCCGCTTGGAGAAATGCCGGCACCGGGGAAAATGGAGCCTTTCGGCGAGGAGGGAAGAGAAGGCGCTCCTCGCACCAAGCCTGCCGGTTCGAATATAACCTTTCTATTGCAGGTTACCGATAAGTATTGGAATCTTGTCGTTTCCTCGGCTGCTGATGTCTATGTCTGCGATTCCGATCCCAACAATGACACCATAGATCCCGACGGTAATGTGGTTTTTGTCGGGTCAACTACTATAATGAAAACTTTTGTTTCCGCCGACCCGACTGGTTGGAGCGTTTCAGCTTCCGGGCAGGGACTTTACACCAACGCTTCCAATCCGTCAAGCAATGTTCCTGTTATATCTCAGGCGGCGGACAGGCTGCTAATTCTCATGCCCGGAGAAACAAGGGTTCAGGGTAAGTTTGACGTGGAGCCGAAAGGAAAATCCGGTTCTCCTTCCGACCAGTTGGCCGGTTCTTCGTTTACCGTCACGGTTTACGGTGTGGACCCCTATTATAATACCGACCCTACAGCCAGTTTTTCAGTATCTGCGGAAATTCCCACGGACAGTTATGATGTAACTCCGGCTTCTCAAACGCTTGAAAGCGGAGCCACCGATTTTGCTTTTACCCCGGTTGTCGCTTCTACCCATATAATTAAGGCCGAGAGCGGTTCCCTGCCGGCTGCCACTTCTGTTTATTATACTCCCAACCCGGTAAAGGTTTGGTGGAGTAACCCCGTTAAGTTGCATATCCTGGCCGAGGGGCAACACCTTGAACCCGGAAAACCTCCTTATGATTCAAATCCCGCGACCGGCGGAAGAGTTGGTCCAGCGATGAATCTAACCGCGGGCGTGACTACTCAAATAATGATAAATTTAGTTGGTAAGTTTTTCAATGTGGTTGCCGGAACCACTCCCTTTATGAGCGTTTCGTCCAATACTCCTGTAGTGCAGCTTAATTTTCCAAATGACCCCAACATACAAGTTAGGGGCCTGGTCCCGGAACCTTACCAGAAGAGTTTGATAGACGGAAGCACGGTGTTCTCATTTATTCCTGTTACCCGCAATCAATCTTCCGGCATGACTCTTGAGGTTGTTGACACCGGCGCCACAGGGACAAGTTTTTCAACAGATACGCTGTCAGGCATTATCGTAGACCCCAATTCACCAGTTGCCCTGCAGGTCCTAATTCCCGGCGAATCCGGAGGAGGGGAAAGTCCTGCAGAGGGAACAATTTCCGGAAAAACCGGAAGCCCAGGTCCTCTTATTGCCGGAACCACATATACCATTAAGGTTCGTTCGGTGGACAAGTATTGGAACCTTGCGCCGGATGGCAGGCAGGTGAGACTTGAAGCAAACGATGTTTATGCGCAAATTCCGTCTCCGCAGTCTTTGGCCAGCGGAGAGGCGGATATTTACGGATTTATTCCCAGCGCGGCGACTGGAAATCTTGTAATAGATGGTGTGGATAACGATACGATAACTCCGGAGTTGAGTTCCCAAACCGTAAACGGTATAACCGTTGTTCCGGGCTCTCCGGAAAAAATGATTTTTGTTTTGCCGGGGCAATATACAGTGCCCGGGAAAGTAACGCCGCCTTACGGCGTTGATGGCGTTATTTCGACCCAAACCGCCGGAAACACTTTTGATGCCGAAGTGTATGCTACCGACGGACGATATAATATTGTTACGGGCGTGGACAAGGATAATATAAAAGTGGTAAGCGATGACCCGTTTGTATCGGATGTAGGGTTTTTCAATATGACTGGTGGAAGCGCCACGGTGTCCGGCATAATCTTGAGAACAGCACAAACCACCGTTTTAACAGCTCAAGATTTCAGCGGGACCTCGCCGACATTGGAAGACGGAATTTCCGGTAATTTACCCGTAGAGCCAAATAATCCGACTAATTTGCGCGTTCTGGTTCCGGGAGAAAGCAGGGAGCCCGGCTCCACCGGCGATGGTAGAACCGACCCGCCAGATGTTCAGCAGGCAGGAGTTCCTTTTGATGTTACTGTGGATATAACCGATTCTTTCTGGAATCTGACTCCGGGAGCCAGCCAGGAAGTGAGACTTGTGGCTGACGATCCTTACGCGGTTATTACTCCTTCGACTCAAACTGTAGTTTCATCTGCGACGTTTACGGTTCTTCCCAAACGTGCCGGTTCGTTGTATTTAAGGGCGGAAATGGTCAATTCGCCTCCTTCGTGGGGACCCACCCTTGCCCAGGATACTTCCACCATTGTTAATGTGAATCCAGGCGTCCCGAGAAGACTGCTTCTTATTCTACCGGGAGAAAATTTTGACCAGGGCTCGCCGACGGGAAAAAGCGGTGTTCCCTCAGTTCGGACGGCGGGGACCAGTTTTGGCGTAAGGGTTGGGGTCGTGGATGATTATTTCAACCTCGTTCCGGGAAGGGCAGCAGACGTTCAGGTTAATACTCCAACCGACCTTTATGCCGACCCGGTCAGTACGGCGGCAATAAACACATCCCTTGGCTACACGGACCTTATGTATGTTACGATGAAAACGGCGACTACTCATTATCTAAGTGCGACCGATTTTGGCGGTTCGGGCTTGAGCGACGACCCGCAATCTTCCACATTTACAGTTGTTCCGGACGACCCCGTCGGACTTCAGATTCTTATGCCGGGAGAGAGCGCCCTGCCCGGAAGCGGAAATTATCCAGGTGGCGGAAAGATAGTTAACATAGATACTCAAACTGCTGGCACTCAGTTCATGGTCACCGTGAACCTTGTAGACAAGTATATGAACAAATACACAGCATTAAGCATTGGGCCCACTGTTTATGTCTATACTTCCGACATTTACGATATTGATTCTTCCACCGTTGCTCTTACCTTCGGTTCGGCTGAAATCGCGTTGAACATGGTTACAAAAGCCGATTCAGTTTATGTGAAAGTATTTCCAGTAGACAGTGCCGATAATTATGTGTGCACGGGGAATCAGCCTTCGCAGGTTTGCCGCAATGATGACGCCGCGGCGAGGTCAGATTTCAAGGTTTATGCCTCTACTGCTACTCAGTTGGCTGTGTTTTTGGAAGGAGAAACGCTTGTCGAGGGAAAATGCGATGTTTCTCCGCCTTGTAAACCTGGAATAACCAATCCCGGAAGGTCGGGCAGCGCAAATTCTTACGTGGTGGACAGTGGCGCTCTTTACGCTAACGTTTATCTTGTGGACAAGTTTTACAATAAAGCCACTGAAAATACTGGCGCGGCTCAGGATACCAATCCCGCTGCGGTTATGCCGGAGGTGAAGATAATTTTAGCTCAGGATTCAAAAACTTCTCCGCCTCCCAATCAAACCCTGGTTAACGGTTTTGCCCAGTTTAGCATTGATGCAAAAACTTCATTAAGCACTTATACCGTCGTGGCATCCACTTCTTCTTCATCTTCCGCTTCGTACGACAGCGGAGTGTCTACGGCTGTGGTTTATCCCGCGGCGGTTGACCACCTTGATTATGTTCTAACCTCCACCACCGTCATAGCGGGCGAGGCATTCAGCGCGGACTTGATAGCCTATGACACTTATGATAATGTGTGTTCAAGTGGTCCTAATATCTATCTTGGAACGGTGACATTTGTAGTTCAGGATTGGCCCAATCCGAACCAGGACCCCCAATTACTGGATGCTTCTACCGCTTATTTATTGTCAGATGCCGGCGTTAAAACTTTAACAAATTGGTTCACTTTCAGGAAAGCCGGGATAAACACTTTAGGCGCCGAAGACTATTATAATTCGACAATAAATGTTTCGCCTTTGGTAGATGTTAAAGTGTTACCCGGTCCCCCAAAAGTTTTTAAAGTTGACCCTCATGATGACGGCGATGTAAGCGCCGGTTCAAACGCAAATCCCGGAAGGCTGGTTTTCACCGCTCAACTTACCGACGCTTACGACAACAATATTTCCTCAGCAGGTTTTTCCGCATACCTTGAAATAGCCGAAGTTTCCGGGTCAACGGGAACTTTTGAATATCAGTCTGGCAGCACGTGGTATGATATGGGAACCTCCACTATTGTGGTCACCGATTCAAGCGGAACGATAGGGGTAGAATGTCCACTTTCATACAGGGTTTCAAGCAAGGCAGGAGACTGGGCCAGGTTTTGGGTCGGAACAACCACGATAAACCTGCTTACCGATTACATAGCAAGGAAACAGAATGTAAGCGGCATATTAACCACGATAGGAGGAACTCCGACCAATCTGGTTTTCGTTTCAAGTCAACCTGCGGCAACCGTCGGAATACAGGAAATTCCGGCTGCCGGCGCCTATTTTACCGTCGAAAGGAGAGACGATTTTGACAATCCCACGAAAGAGGGAAATACCGATGTTTATTTAATGCTTCCTTCAGATCAAATAAGCGTGCATACCGATCTGGGAAGAAGCTTGGGAACTGTGGGCAACAGCGATGATTATGGTTTCAGGAACGTTCTCAACGACCAGTTCTTGTCGGCCATAACCATATATACCGGCCAGACTCAGGCTTCTTTCAGGTATCATGACAGAGTTGCCTCTTATTCGGGGGTTTCCCCGTCTTCCAACACCGCGGAAGGCGGACGCCCCGGCTATTGGCAGATTGAAGCCAGGTCGGGTTCCATGCAACCAGCCATTCATCAACTGCAGGTAGATCCCTATGAAATAGCCAAGGTTTCTTTTGCCAATCCTCAAAGAAGCATGACAGCGGGAAAGGTGACAAATGCCATCACAGGTGACTTGCAGAGTTTCAAGATTGAGCTTAGAGACATGTTCGATAATCCCTCTGTAACAACCGATACTGTGGACGTGGCGCTGTCCACACATACGAGAATGCCTTCAAAGAGAAATAATTCCTTTGGTTTTTCGCTTTCCTCGGCGATGAGCGGGGCCTTCCCGCCGATTTTCAGTTCGACCATAACCTATCTCACGATATCTTTGGACGATTACGCTGCGACTTTCTATTATTTGGATACGATGGCTTCAAGCATGTATGAAGTGCCGGCGGATACGAAACCAATAATAGAGGCGAGTGTTCCTTCACGGCCGTCCTGGGCGGCTTCCACCCAGGCCGTGGTCGTAGAGTCGGATATAACCAACAGTATTGGCATAAGCCAGGGTGCGGGAATGGTCCTGATGGCGGGAGTAACTTCTCAGATGTTCGTGATGAGTTTAGAGGATAAGTACGGAAATGCCACTCCTGTCAAAACAAATTTGGAAGATTCACCCGGGGCGGGAATTCTTTTTGATGTTGTTTCCACTTCGCTTGGTGATGTAAAAATCTCTTCTTATACTGACCAAAGTTTGTTTGTGGATTTGCCGGCCCAGTTAAAATTATCTCTCGGCGAAGCAACCACGTCTTTCTATATTATAGACACCCTTGTTTCTAAACCTACTCATCAGCTGGAAATAGACGAAAATATATCTCGTAACTGGAGCAAAGCAATTTCCTCTTATGTAGTTCTGCCGGCTGAACCTGACCACATATCGTTTGAAACTCCTTCAAGGCGGCTTGTGGCTGGCACCACCGTTCAATATGCCGACTATGCTCTTGAAATTACAACCAACACCAACATTACAATCGTTTTGAAAGATGCTTATGAAAATACCACCACGACCTCTTCAATTGTCAAGGTAAGATTTAGCGCGGATAGAAATTCCACGTATGGCGGATTGTCTCCGGATGAAGAGGTTTCCGAATCCAATCCCAACTGGAAGGTTCTGAAAACCAATCCCGTTGCCGTTGACATACTTCCCGGAAATTCCAATGCCAATCTGTATATATGGGATACGCTAACAGATCCCGCCGCTGACCCGCTGAAAGGAAAACTAACCCTGGTTTTGGGTACTGCGACCATAAGCGCTTCAGCTACAATTGAAGACAACGGTCAGGTCCTGCCGACCATTTATCAGGAAGAATATATAACTCCGAGCAAAGCATTTTATTTCACGCTTCATCATACCCGTACTCTGGAGAATCCCTTGCCGGTCCGCGACCAGGGAAATATAACTCTTGTTGCCAGGGACCAATACGGCAACATGGCCACCGGAGATTCGGTAAACGGCCAGTATTATCTCGGAAAGATAAATATGGCCACAAATTCAAGCGGCGGAGCCGATTTGAGAGACGCTAATTCCGGGACAACCGACTATACTTTTATCGAAAGCGATGCCGGCCAGAGGATATTAAGACTTGAAGATAACTTTGTTGAAATCCTGAAAATAAGCGTTACCGATTACTATAACCCCAATATCTATGGCTATACCAATGATTCCGGCAGGGGACTGCCAAAGGGTTCAGCCGGCGATGTTGTTATTTCCGGCTTGGTGATGATTCCCACGGATCTTGCGCCGCAAGAAGAAGGTGACCCTCCGGCGCTGTACCGGGGTGATGGCCTGAATGAAAATTCTCCCGCTCCGGTGCCTATGCTGAGAATGTCAATGCAAACCTCTCCGAGCGGGGCCCCGAGCGCGTATCTTCAATCTATTCAGGTGAGGAGCTCAGGCACTCTCAACTATTCCGACATAGCGGAAATTGCCTTTTATGCCGACAATTTGGAAGCCGGGGTCCAGGGCCTGTTTGACGGAGAAACGAAACTTGGGGAAGACGCCATAGACATATTTATATCCAGCGGCGTTTACGACACTGACGCGCAGTCCTGGTTTTTCAATGATTTGAATATCAAGGGCTCAACAAACGCTCTTATAACGAATATACCGCATTATTTCTTTCTTGCTGTAAGAGTTTCAAGCCAGGCAGTTACTCCGAGAACTTTTGGGATAGAGGTAACCAATCCGTCTTTTATCGTCCTTGATTCCACTTTCGTGGGTGTGGCTTATAATAATTTTCCTTTGCATAGCTCTACCTCCGCCGTGCTAAATCAGCCGGCGCAATTGAATATAAAAGCCTCTGACATAGCCGCCTGGTGGCAGCCGGAATCACAGCCCCTGGGACAGTATTCCTATGTTTCACAGGGCGAAAAGGAAATAGGCATGCTGAAGATAGACGCCTGGACGGATGATTTTGAGGCGAAAATCACCGGCTTTACTATTATTAAGACGGGCTCAGGTTCAGGTAAGGATATAAGACATATGCGGATATTTCTGGATTCTTCCGGAGGAGACCCGGGCCTGGGCGACGGTGTGTTTAATTCCGGCGCCGATATAGACAAAGAAATAACCGATCCGAATAATCCCCCTGCTGGTAGTCCTGACGATCCCGAGCAATTTATATTGCCCATTCTTAATTCTGATATTGACGGCATTGTGAATAAATCCACAAGAACCTTTTTTATTGTCTATGAATTTGAGCCTGATGCCACTCCTGACCTTACGCATGGAGCAAAATTGGAACAAAACAAAATTGCCGTTTCCGGAGCCAATGTAAAGTCTTTTCCCGCGGTGCACAGTTCCACGGTGCCTATTCTCGCTTCCAGCGACAGCGTGCACCTGGACGATTTTAATAAAGCCGAGCCAAATAATTTTTCGCAGCCCACTTTTGTTACTCAAAACGACGTTAACAAGCCGGTTGCAAGGCTCACAATGAGCGTTCTGGAGCCGAATAGATCAGCCATATGGCAGGGGTTAAAACTCGACAGGTGGATAACGGCCGGCGAGAACGGAGGAGCTCCTCTCTATAACAAAGCCAGTGATGTTAAAAAAATAAGTATCTGGTATGATTCAGATGAAGACGGGCTACTCAACGTAAGCTCGGACACGGAAGTGCTTCTTATAGGAACGCAGGATAGAAAATTCCCGATTGATATTCTTATTTCTTCAATTTCCGCGGTGGATTCCACGATAGAAGTCAGCGATATTCAGAAATTTTTCCCCACCGACAGTCCTTTCCCCATGGTGCCGGGAAGACTTGTGATAAATGATGAGCAAACCGACCCGGATATGAAAGAAGTGGTGTATTATTCGACCGTAAATATTATTAATAATACTTTCGGAGGAGTGCTTAGAGGACAGGAGGGAACGATAGCCAGAGATTGGTCTACCGGCACCTATATATCAGGGCAGGCAATACTTCCTTTAATAGGGGAAGGTGCTACTCTTGAGGGGCAGACTATTTACAATACTCCGAAGGACTATTTTGTAACTTACGATATAGATCCTTTGGCCACGGTTAATGATCTGTCTCTTATACACATCTGACGCTGCCGACGAATTAGACGGTGTAGATCTCGGTGGTCGCCGTATCAT
>CALEIX010000351.1 GCA_937898825.1 uncultured Elusimicrobia bacterium
GCGATCATGATTTCACGCGGCATCTAACCACGAGCAGTAGAGAAACAGGCGGGCCTAAAATTGTTCGGTTTTAACATGGTTCAGTGCAGGTTGGAATTAAAAGGACACGCCAAATGAAGGCCCCGTCGCACTGCCCAAATCGCCCATAGCATAACGGCAATCAAATCTTTAAATTTTTGATGCGTTTTATTGGCACAAGTTCATAAATTAAAGTGTTTTTTAAGCCCTCGCCTTCCACCTGCCTCTCGTATTCGGATTTTACTACTATGGCACAGACGGAAGGAAAGATTTGGCTGGCACATTAAATTTTTTATTCCCTGATGTAAAAGTCCAACGGTACCGGGCACATAAACTAAAAGAATGTGGCAAATTACCTGCCAAAAAACTGCAAAAGGCCTGCATATTATGGGCCCGCGACATTTATAATGCTGACAATGCCGCTCAAGCATTAAAAGACTTTAAAGGCCGGGCTGGTATTTGGCGTCCTATTTCACCCAATAAGAATGAAAATTATTCTTTTATTCCCTCGAGTTTGAGCAAAAAAGCATATTCAAAAGCTACAAGCCGCAAACTTTCAAATCTTCCGGTCTTTCCCCCATGACCAACCTTCATGTCGGTCTTGAGAATCAACATATTGTCGTCCGTTTTCAGGTCCCTTAGCTTTGCCACCCACTTTGCCGGCTCCCAGTACTGGACCTGAGAGTCCTCAAGCCCGGCCGTTATGAGCATGTTAGGATAATCCTTTTCTTCAACATTATCATAAGGAGAATAGGAAAGCATATAGTCATAATACTTTTTTTCATCCGGGTTGCCCCACTCGTCATACTCGGAGGTAGTAAGAGGGATTGAATCATCAAGCATGGTGGTAACTACATCCACAAACGGGACTTCGGCTATTATTCCCCTATAAAGATGCGGAGCCATGTTTGATACCGCTCCCACCAGAAGTCCCCCGGCCGAGCCGCCCTCGGCATAAATATGGCCGTTTGCCCCGTAACTTTCCTTAATCAACGCCTTAGTGGCATCTATAAAATCATAAAAAGTATTTTTCTTTTTGAGCAGCTTTCCGTTTTCATACCACCTGCGTCCAAGTTCTGCTCCGCCACGCACATGCGCTATCGCGCAGACAAACCCCCTGTCTAACAGCGAAAGCCTGTTGGAACTAAAATAGGGATCCATCACGGCGCCATACGAACCGTAGCCGTAGACATGAAGAGGATTCTTTCCTTTTCTAAAAAGATTTTTGCGGTAAACAAGACTCACTGGAATTTTCACACCATCGCGGCTTTGAGCCCAGATTCTTTTGGAAGCGTAATTTTCAGGTTTAAAGCCGCCTAGTACTTTTTGTCTCTTCTTCAAAATCCTCGTCTTCTCCCTCATATTGTAGTCATAAACAGAATAAGGGGTCGTCAGCGATTCGTAAGTAAATCTAAAAACATCCGTATTATACTCGAAATTGTCCCCGACATCGGTCATAAAAACAGGGTCTGAAAACTTGATTTCATGTCCCCTGAATGACGGTCTCTTAAGCACTTTTATATAGCCAGTTCCGCCCTTTCTTTCCTTGACGACAAGCCAGTCTTTGAAAATGTCAAAATATTCAATATAGACATCCTCGCGGTGAGGAATGATTTCTTCCCAATTTTTCTTCCTGGTGTCGTAATAGGGAACTCGAGAAATCTTAAAATTCCTTGCGTTTTCATTATTCAGCACGTAAAAAGCGTCTCCTCCATCGTCCACTTCATATTCAAGTTTTTTGGCGCGAGGACAAAATACCTTGAATTTGCCTTCAGGATTGTCTGCGCTTAGATATCTATACTCGGTTGACAGGGTGGCGCCGGATCTTATGAATATAAACTTATGATTTTTGGATTTATACAAGCTTACATCAAAAGTTTCGTCTTTCTCAAAATACACCTCCTCGTCTTTCTTGCGAACTGGCTCTATTTTATGCCTGTGGACCCTTTCCCAGCGCAGAGTTTCGGGATTTTGCTTTACATAAAACAGGGTTTTTTCGTCGTTGGCCCAGACGAAATTGCCTGAGGTGTTTTTTATCACTGAAACAATCTTATTCGTCTCCATATTCTTTACATATATGGAATAAAACCTTCTGCCTTTGAAATCCGCCGCGAAAGCGACAAATTTATTTGCACTGGAAGGAACGGGAAATTTAACGTGGCAGAATGGCTTGCCTTCGGCAAGTTTGTTTACATCTACTATAATTTCCTCCGCGTTTTTTAAACTCCTGTGTTTCCGGGCGTAAATCGGATACTCCCCTTGTTTTCTGTACCTCTTATAATAGTAATAATTTCCGAATTTGAAAGGCACGCTTGAATCATCTTTCTTGATACGCGATTTCATTTCAGTAAAAAGTTTTTCTTGAAGATTCTGTGTGTCCCGCATAACAAAATCAGCATATCTGTTTTCCGCCTTCAGGTATTTGACAACCTCGGGATTATCCCGCTCCCGTAGCCAATAATAATTATCTATTCTCACATGACTGTGTTTCTTAATCTTAAAAGGCAGTTTTCTAACTTTTGGTGGTTCCATAGAATAAATATTTGGCGCCAGCATAATCATAAGGCATAATCCTTTCAACACTTCCTTTCCCATAACCCGGCAAGTTTTTTAAAAAGTCTATATTCCCAATCTTGCGAGCAAACTGCATATATCGTTGACTATGCGGACAAGTTGAGGATGACTCACCTCAAAAGTCTTTACTGATTCTTCCAGCCCCTCCATGGCAAGGTCTATCAAACCAGTATCTTTTTGCGACTTACTTGCCTCATGGAAAGCCGTTTCGGCGAAATTCGCCACGCTCCTCGCCTTTTCCGCATCCGGAGCGGGAACGCCGCTTATCTCCCGTTTAAGTTCCTCAATGAGCTTTACGAGTTTTTCTTTGTTTTTCGGATTTTCAAGCTTAATTCTCCTAACCAAATTTTCAAGTTTAGACAGGGTATCCTTCATTCCGCCTCCTCCTTTAACACCTCATCTAACATAATAGCAATTTGCAAAAGCGGATTGTATCCTGTATCATTTACATTATGCCGCTCCAGAAAAAATTGATGCAAATATTCAGAAAGAAAGGGTTAACACTCTCTCTGGCTGAATCCTGCACCGGCGGGCTTCTGAGCGCGCGCCTGACGCAGGTTGGCGGAAGCAGCAAATATTACAAAGGAGGAATCATTTGCTATTCGAATAACGCAAAAGCAGAAATCCTTGGGGTTAAGAAAAAAACGCTGGAAAAACGCGGTGCGGTATCCTCCGAAACTGCGTTAGAAATGTGCAAAAGAGCAGCTGAAAAATTCAAGAGCGACCTCGCTCTTTCAATCACCGGCGTAGCGGGCCCTTCGGGAGGAACTGAAGAAAAACCGGTCGGGCTCGTATATTTTGGTCTCTTCAGGCAGGGAGAAACTTTCATATTCAAAAGGAAATTTTCCGGAAGCAGGAGGAAAATCCAGAACAAAGCTGTCAATTTTGCTTTATATCTTCTTTCTAAATATGTAAAATTGGGAAGTGCACGCAAGCCGTAAAAAAAAATTTTTCATTTGCGACAAGGAGAGCGATAATGCCCGAAATCAAGTTTGCCGCCGCCATCGTTCTTGCGGTGGTGCTTTTAGCTTCGTGTGGAAATGAACTGCCAGGTAGTTCTGAGGGAAAAAATTCATCCGTTTCCGCTTACAAAAAAAAAGAAACCTATTTTCACCTGCCCGTCATAAACGGCAGAAACATTGATTTAGAGGAGCACGCGGGCAAACCTGTTCTTCTTTTGTTTTTCGCGGAATATTGTCCACATTGCCAGAAAGCCGCGCCTTTCATAAAAAGCATGTATTCTAAATACACCGGCGAACTTGTCTTTATCGGGATAGGAGTCGAAGGTAAAAGCGAAAGCGCGAGATTTGCCGCTGAAAACAATCTGAATTTCCCTGTCGCCTACAACGGCGGAAGAATAGCCAGAAAATACCATGCCAGGGGTGTGCCATACATATACATATTGGACAAGGACCACAATATAATGGATTTTTGGGCCGGATATGACAGCAGCTTTGACCAGGAAATAATTTCCTCAATAAAACAGGTTATAACAAAATCATAATGCAGAACATTAAAATCCAAAAAGGTCGGGTCTTGATATACCGCGTATTCGATGTGGGAGACGAGATATTCTTGAATGTGGCGGAGAAGGAATTACTGAAAGAAGAAGTTTCCAGACTGAATCTTAAACTAAAAGTCAAACGCACAATAATAATCAAACAATCTCCAATCAAAGTAAATTTTGGCGAGGATGAAATTGAAATAGGCGGAAAAAATTACACGGTTTTTGTTTCAGCCAAAATATGGGATTACGGAGTAATATCCATCACTTTATCTATAAATCTTTCCAACATGGACTGGAAAAAAGTGATAATCCTTTCTCAGGAGATTGAAGATTCGGAAGAAGTAGATGAACTTAGCCTCAAGGTCATGAATAGTCTCAAATCAAAAATCATAAAGGCTGTGCAGTCGCCGTCCGACTGGGAAATTTTCGAGGACTACACAACGTTTCTCATTGAAAAAGCCGAAAATATAAACTCCCCGTCCGAACTAATTGAAAAAGCCGATATTCCGGCACTCATCATGTCCGAATCCGAAAACAATCTTTCCTCCTATTCCAGGCACGAAGCATTAAAACACATTCTTCAATACAGCGAAAACGACATGGCAATAATAGACTGGAACAGCGCTCTTTTGTTCGAGCCGGAAGGCGAAATGGACGTGGCAAATGTCATAGAATTTTCTCTTACGCATCTTCTGGAACTTAGATATTACGAAGAAGGAATTACACGGAAATTAGACAGTCTTTATGAAAGCCTCGGCGAAAAAAGACCTATGCTTCTCACTCTCTTCAAGAGTAAATACGGAGAAATTGCCGAAGAGGCAAGTCATAAATATATAGAATTCTCAGAATTTCTGGACAGAGTGGAAAATTCCCTGAAAACCGTGGGAGACCCGTATCTCGCGATGATTTTCAGGGCAGCCTTTGAAGAATTCAGGTTTGACGACTGGCGAAAAAGCATCTCTGCCAAAATGCAAACTCTGGCAAACATAGCGGAAATGCTTCAGAACGAAGTAAATTCAATGAGAAACAACTGGCTGGAAATCATAATTATACTCCTTATAGCCATAGAAATAATTCCAATGGTCATGTAAGTGACCAGCATACCGTTGCAAGCTGTAAACTCAAATTGTGGTTGTAAAGACTGCGTTGCATTCTTTACCCCCTACTGCTCTCATCCTATTCTTTAAAATATGAGTTGTAAACCTTTTTGAATTCCTTGAAGTATTTTCGGGGGAGGTTTTTGGACGGACGATATTTTATTCTCAGGAAATTCAAATACCTACCATTCCTTTTGATTCTGAAATCAAGGTGCGGTCCCGTGGCCAAACCGCTGGCGCCGACATATCCTATAACCTCTCCCTGTTTTACCCTTTTGCCCACTTTCAGGCCCCTGGCATACTTCCATAAATGTCCGTAAGTTGTTACATAACCGTAGCCATGCCTTACAGCTATGTATCTTCCAAAACCACCCTTCCATCCTTTGTATATTACTCTGCCGTTGGCTACAGCTGAAACTGGGGTGCCGCGCGGGGCGGCATAATCAATGCCGAGATGCGGACGCACGTATTTCAGGATAGGGTGAAAACGATGATAACTAAAATAAGAAGATATTCTCCTGTAATGCAGGGGCGCGCGCAAAAAAAGGCTTCGCATCGAACGGCCTTTCGCATCGTAATACGTATCCCTGAAAAAAATGGCATTTTTCTCTCCACAAACCTTTCCTTTATAGGAAGCGGCGAGAATTTTTCTCGAAACCATTTCTCCGCTTTTTGTCTTCTTTTCCTCGTAAAAAACACGATACCTGTCGCCGTCGCGCACTTCGGTAAGAAAGTCCACTGACCACGAAAAGATGTCGGAAAAATCCAAAATAACAGGAGGGGGCACGCCGTTGTCCGCCATGGAGATCCAGAGAGAAGTTCTAATGGTTCCGCTGGAATATTTCATTTGCGAATATATTTTAATCGGCTCCATTCTGGCCCTGAACCCGCCCTCTTTCTTTTTGAATAGCGCGTACCTTTTCAATCCGCGCCTTATTACCATATAACCAAACTTTCTG
This sequence comes from uncultured Elusimicrobia bacterium, assembly GCA_937898825.1. GTDB lineage: Bacteria > Elusimicrobiota > Elusimicrobia > Elusimicrobiales > UBA9959 > CALEIX01. Next base: position 6,156 of record CALEIX010000351.1, read on the forward strand.
GAGGTTGAAAAAATAATCGAGTATTTATCCGAGGGGCGCAACCTTTTCAAATCAATAAGCTTGGCGTACGCTTTTGCCACCTGAGATTGTTCAGCGGAAGAAAAAAACTGATGTTTGTCCAAAACATTGATAAGGCTGGTTTGAAAGGTGCCGCTTGAAATAAGAATATTTTTCTGCCTGCCGAGTTCTATCTGCCTGATGTTCTCCATATAATCAATGTAATAATAAAGGAAAATGAAAACTACACCGCAAATAACGGAAAAAAAAATCCTTGTTTTCCTTATCGTCATTTTTCGGGGCATCAAAAATAAAGGAATTCGTCCACAAGTTTTTTTATCTCATCATCCTTTCCGGAAAGTTTCGCGCTTAAGCCTTCATCGGAATAGGACTTCAGGTCGGCAATTATTCTGTCTATGACCGAACTGGCAAAGACACCATTTTTTTCGTAAATTTTCCTGTCCTTTTCAAGACATTGCGCCGATTCAAAACACGAGCTCGGAAGTCTTTCAAAAACAGGTTTGCTGCTGCCAGTGCCGAGAAAAAAATTCGAAGAGAATCTCCGGGCATCTTTAATTTCAAATCCTTCTCTGGCGGCGACACACAAAGCCGCCAAAAGCAGGTAAATCTCCGCGGAACCGTCAGACGACCTGAATTCCACGGTCTGCTCCGGGGAAATCATGAACCTGGATTTTTCCCCTTTGTTGATCTTCCCGGCCATATTCCCGGCGCCGACCCATGCAAGGGGCACACGCAAAAAAGCCGAACGGTTTCTGTATCCCCAACAAATCTCAGTCGGAGCCTCCTGACCCCGCGCAAAGCGAAAATAGGATGTGGGCACCCGGTTGCCAAAAGCGGTAAGAGACCTGGCTAAAGTAAGATAGCCGCTTATGATTTTTTTGGCGCAAAGAGAAAGTTTTTTTCCGCTCAGCATGACGTTTTTTCCGTTTTTGCAGGCCGCGCAGTGAACATGCAGCCCGCTCCCGGCATGACCTATGGAGATTTTGGGCGCGAACGTCACGATTACCCCATGCCTGTAGGCAAGAACCGAAAGAATCCATTTAGCCAGCACCGCCTGATCTGCAACATCCTGAACCGGTTGAAGCGCAAATTCTATTTCATGCTGGCTCATTTCCGCCTCTTTAGTTCTTATAAAGCCCACTTCGCTGTGGGCGTATTTTATCCTGCCGCCGGAGGCGGTAATAGCCTTCATGGCTTCGCACCTCAAATGCTCCCATTTTGAAAACGGATACGGCTGATGATACCCCTGCTGAGCATTCAGGGGATAAAGGCGTTCTTTGGGCGCGATCACATAATATTCCATTTCCGTCAGCGCGTAAAAATCATAGCCCGTGCTTTTTTTGAAATCCTCCGCCGCCTTTTTCAATATAAAAT
>CALEIX010000352.1 GCA_937898825.1 uncultured Elusimicrobia bacterium
GCTGGGCTCCGGAGCAATAATCGTCATCGATGACTCCCAGTCAATGGTGTCACTTTTGCGAACCTTAGCTGAATTTTATCACCACGAATCCTGTGGACAATGCACGCCGTGCAGAGAAGGCGGAAGGTGGCTTTTGAAAATTGTCCGTCGCATTGAAAGCGGGGAGGGAAAAGAAGGGGATATAGAACTTATGGAAGACATAGCCGGTGGCATGCTTGCAAAAACGTTGTGCCCTTTAGGCGACGCTTACGCCATGCCTGTTTTAAGTTTTTTGAAAAAATTCAGGAAGGAGTTTGAGGAGAAAATAAGAGCATCAATATAAAGGACAAGACATTGAATGCCCCGAATAACGATTGATGGAAAAATCATTGAAGCCGAAAAAGGCGAAACTATACTAAAGGCCGCTGAAAGAAACGGCATTTATATACCGAGATTTTGCTATCATCCGGCTTTAAAAATATCCGGCACATGCAGAATGTGCGTGGTTGAAATCGAAAAGTTTCCAAAACTCATGACCTCTTGCTCTACGGAAGTGTCTGAAGGCATGGTAATAAGAACCGATTCTGAAAGAGTGAGAAAAGCCCGAAAGCAAATCCTTGAATTTCTGCTCCTCAATCATCCTCTCGACTGTCCGATATGTGACCAGGCCGGAGAATGTTTTCTTCAGAATTATTATATGGATTGGGGACTTTACAAAAGCCGCTTTCCGCTGAAGGACAAGATGAAGAAGAGAAAAAGATTTGATGCCGGAAAACACCTGATTCTGGACAATGAAAGGTGCGTGCTTTGCACCAGATGCGTCAGATTCACCAGGGAAATAACCGGGACAAATGAGATATCTGTCCTGGAAAGAGGGGATAAATCTTATATTGAAGTGGATGAGGGCGGGATAAACAACCCATATTCTCTGAATATAGCCGACATTTGTCCCGTCGGCGCTTTCACATCCAAAGATTTCAGGTTCAGGCAGAGAAGCTGGTTTTTGAAAAGAACCGAAAGTATATGTCTTGGGTGCGCGACTTTGTGTCCGGTGGAAATCCATCATAATAAAGGGAAAATATATAGAATAGTTCCTTCTCAAAAAGAGCATCGCTGGCTCTGCGACGAGGGAAGGTTGACCTATCACAAAATGGACAGAGAACTGAGGACGGCAATTATAAATGGCAACGCGGCCGATTTGCCTGTAGCCCTGAAAAAAGGCGGGGCGATTATCACCTCCTCGCTGAAGGATTCGTCTGTGGCGCTCGCTGGCTCGCCGTACCTTTCCATAGAAGACAACGCCTCTCTTGCTTTTCTTGCGCAAAAACTTCTGGAGATTTCCGATTATACTTTTGATTTTGTTTTCAAACAGGAAATAGAAGATGGCATATCCATAAATTCGGACAAAACTCCGAATTCCCGCTTTTTGCGCGGTTTTGCCCGGAAGCACGGCATGAAGATGACTGAGTTGAACTCAAAACTTGAAAAAGGAAAGTTTGGCGTTTTCATCTGCGAAAGAAAAACCCTCCTGCAATTTTTCCCGCGTATTGACGAGAAAACGACCGTTATATCATTTGCCTTTGAACCGCCCTGGAAAACGCCCTTCAAAAACGAAATAATCTTCCCCATTCCTTCGTATTTTCAAAAAGAGGGGAGTTTCATGGATTTCAAAGGCAAAATCAAAAAGACTACTCCTTGTTTTCCGGCTAGCAGCAAAAATATCAGCGAATATCTGCGGGAAATGGTAGGAGGCGGCAACAAGGCGAACAAAGAGGAGGAACAGGAATTTATAACAAAACTACTCAGCGAGTTGTAAGCGGTCTTGCCGGAAGCCGAGAGAAATCAAATAATTGAAGAGTTTGAAGATTGAAAGGTCAGGCACAAATGTGTGAAATCATAACCAAAGAATTTTTGCTGGAAATCGCGATAATATTCGTCAAGATAGGTATCTTGTTCGGCGCGGTTATGGCGTTAGCGGGCATTCTCACCTGGGCGGAAAGGAAAATGAGCGCGCTTATGCAGGACAGAGTGGGACCCAACCGGGCATCTATATTTGGATTCTCACTCTGGGGACTCTTTCATCCTGCAGCCGACGGAATAAAGATGGTGGCAAAAGAAGATTTCGTCCCCGACAAGGCGGATAAGGTTCTATTCACTCTTGCTCCCATGTTGGCTCTTGTTCCGGTTTTTGTTATCCTCGCTTTTATCCCTTTCGGCGACTACCTGCAAATTGGAAACCTGAAGATTCAACTCCAAATAAGCGACCTGCCTCTTTCTCTTTTTCTATTTCTCGCCATCTCTTCACTCGCCATATACGGCGCTTTTTTAGGTGGTTGGAGCGCAAAAAACAATTTTGGATTGCTCGGGGCGGTGCGGGCGGCCGCGCAGATGATTTCATATGAAGTGGTGCTGGGTCTAACGCTTGTGGGAATTATACTCGTTTACGGCAGCGGAAGCATTCAGGAGATAGTCAAAAAACAGGGAGAAATGCTGTTTGGATTTCTTCCTTCCTGGGGCATCGTTTATCAATTTCCCGCTTTTATTCTTTTTTTAGTGGCCGCTGTGGCCGAGAACAAAAGGACTCCTTTCGACATCGTGGAGGGGGAATCAGAAATCATCGGTTATTTTGTTGAATACAGCTCAATGAGATTTGCGATGTTTATGTTTTCGGAATTTGCCGAAATAGTCGTGGTATCAATGATTGCGTCGGCGCTTTTTCTCGGCGGATGGCAGGTGCCGTTCCTTAATGAAACGGGCTTCGCTTTTCCGGGAGGTATTTTAATCACCATAAACCATAACATAGTGGCGCTTATTCAAACCACCGCTTTTGCCGGAAAAACCGTGTTTATGGCATGGCTCCTGCTTCTTATAAGATGGACGCTGCCGAGATTCAGGTTTGACCAACTAATGAAACTTTGCTGGAAGGGCTTGCTTCCCTTATCACTGGCAAATATTGTTTTGACGTCGGCGATTTTGCAATGGCTGGGTTCTGGAAAATGAAGATTACAAAAATTAACAACAGAAACCTCTCTTTTGCTGAGAAAATATATCTTTCGGAGATAGTGAAAGGCATGATTGTTACAGCAAGGCATTTTTTTGCCAATCTTTTCCATCCTTCCAGAATAATAACTGTTCAATACCCGGAGAAAAAAATTCCGCTCAGCGAAGCCGCCAGATTTAGAACGCGTCATCGCCTTAAGAAAAGAAAGAACGGAGATGCCAAATGCGTGGCCTGCTACATGTGCCAGACCGCCTGCCCCGCGGATTGCATTGATATAGAAGCGGGAGAAAAGGAGGAAAGCATTGCGGAAAAATATCCCGTCAAATTTGAGATTGACCTTTCAAGGTGCGTAATGTGCGGATTTTGCGTTGAGGCTTGCCCTGAAGATGCCATAGCGATGGATACCCTGATAATTCCGGGAGGCGCCGAAAGCAGGCAAGAACTCAAGCTTTCGCTGGAAAGTCTTCTTCTGGATTCTGCGGAAACATCTGAAAGGGGAGCGGTAAACAGAAGGATAAGCGCAATGTCAATGCAAAATGCAGAACGCAAATTGAAAAATGCAAAATAAAAGCGATTTATCAGAACGGTTATTAGAGCTTGCTGCAAGCAGCATTAAATTGACAGTTAGACTTAAAAGAACTGCTGTGGGACGGTACATAGCAAATCAGCTAATGCGAGCTGCTTC
>CALEIX010000353.1 GCA_937898825.1 uncultured Elusimicrobia bacterium
TTTCAAGCAGAAGACGGCATACGAGATGTAGAGAGGTCTCGTGGGCTCGGAGATGTGTATAAGAGACAGAAACTGGATTTATTATTCAAAGAACTTAATTTAAATTTATCCGGCGCGGTTAAGAAACAAGATATAAAAAGGGTCGGTTTGATACTTGGCATTGATTTTCTTTTATTGGGAAGCGTTGTCGAAATAGAAAACCAATTTTTAATTCACTCAAGAATCGTAAATGTGGAAACGGGAGAAATAATAGCGGCCAAAAGCGCGACAATCGACAAATCGACATTGATAGACAAATCCGTGGAGTATAATTATTTGCGCAAATTATCGGGCGCGTCTTTAATATTGGGGCGAATCAGTTTCGGCGATTTAGCGTTTAAAAAAGACGGAATGGGCGCGGAACTATATTATATATTACCAAGTCATAATGTAGTGACTTTTAAAATATTCAAAAGTCTGGGTAAAAACACTAATATGTTTTTCAATCAACAAATTAAAGTTATATCCCCTCTAAACTATTCGTTTTATTTGGGAGTTAACGAAACTAACAATTCTTTGTTTTCAGCATTGATAAAATATAAATTTCTTCGCCCATTTTCCCCGAAAATACGGATATATATTGATACCGGTATAGGAATTTGCCAGTTAAATTCACAACAATACTTTTTCAATGTAAAAACTCCAAATTCAACTCCAGGAGGACTTAATCTTCCAATAATAACCGAGCAAACATATACCGCATTGGGGCTTAACGCAGGTATAGGATTTCAAAGATATATCAATCCTTCATTGCGTTTCGGTATGTCTTATTCCTTGCATTATTTTTCATTTCGTCGCGAATTAGATCCCGGAACCGGCAATGAGAGTTTGCTACCCCAAATTGAACATTTAAACAAACGTGTAAATGTGTTCGGGAATATTTTAAATGCGCAACTCACTTTAAGTTTTTAGATTTATATCGGGGGATATTGTGTTTTTTTGCAATACAAAACCCATGAAGAAAAGATATGTTAAAAAAACAGCATTGATAATCATTTTATTGGGAGTTATCAAGGTATTCACGTTCTCACAACAAACAATTAAACCATTTGTTGTTTCTGTCGGCGGAGCACAATCAACCGGAATATTTAATGTGTTAACCGCGGGAGAACCCTTAATAGGAAAAGGCAATCATCCGCTTGCCGGGTTAGGATTTTCTTATGCTTTGACGACAAAAATAAAATTTACAGGTATTGCAAAATCTAGCACATCCATACTTTGGAGATGGAATTGTCCATTAACCAATGTTAACTTTCAAATATTTAATTCAGCCGAGCAACCAGTTTCGCCTTTATTAAATCAAGGCGTGAATAGTTTTTTGGAAACAAAACTCACTCCTGATACCGTTTATTCCAATTATCTTCGAATCTATCAAGACGCGGATTATAAAGACTCGGAATCTTTTTCTGTTACTACATTTCCTTCAAAACCATGGATGATAGAATTATTTTCAAATGGACAAAATGCGGATATAGTAATCGGTCAAGAAGATTTCGATGGACATTATTCAGGGATTAGCCAGGCTCAACTGAAAGACCCTGATGGATTAGCGTATGACGCTTATGGAAACTTATGGATTGCGGATTACGGTAATAATAGAATTTTGAGATTTGCTCCTCCATTTACGAATGGCATGAATGCAAATCTTGTGATTGGTCAGGCCGACTTTGTTTCCGATGCTTGCGGCTTGGGCCAAAACAAATTGTGCCACCCCACCAAAATAGCATTTGATAAAGATGGGAATTTATGGATTAGTGATACGGGAAATAATAGAGTTTTAAGATTCAAGCCGCCATTTTCAAACAATATGTCTGCGGATATCGTAATTGGTTATTATTCTTTTGATACAAATTTCAAGTATTCACCCCCACTTAGTAATTCTTTGAATACTCCAGTGGGAATAGACTTTGATTCAAATAATAATTTATGGGTTGCGGATAGTTGGAACCATAGAGTTTTAAAATTCGAACCGCCATTTTATAATGGCAAAGGAGCGTCTCTTGTCATTGGACAGGGTGATCTTTATACATCGGATCCCGGGTGTATTTATGGCTCAATAACAGCCCATTGTCTTGGACTACCCGTAGATATATCGTTTGACATTTATGGAAATTTGTTTGCCCTTGGATTTTATAATTCCCGAATTTTAAAATTTAGTCCGCCATTTTACAATAATATGAGTGCTTCGTTGGTAATAGGACAATCGGACTTTAATTCTTCTGAAAATATTGGAGTTACTCCTTCGAGTTTTAAAGATCCAAGAGGGCTAAACTTTGATAATTACAATAACCTGTCAGTTGCAGATACATCTGTTGGCAGAATCATGAAGTTTAAAACGCCGTTTGCCAATGGAATGAATGCGTCAATAGTTATCGGGAAAAACGATTTTTATTCTACAACACCCTCTTTGGGTCAAAATGGAATATCCAGTCCCCACGATAATATTTTCGTGCATTACAAAGACGCGGCTTATTTATGGGTTTCAGATACTTTAAATAATAGAGTTTTGCGCTTTAAGCAAACTAACAGTCCTTTTTCCGATATTCAAATGACTTCTTTTAAAGTGACCTGGACAGGTAATTTGGAATTTGATTTTCACTATTTAGCAGAAATATCACCGAAAGAAGATTTCTCGGAAATTATTAAAACCTGTCTCTTATACACATCTCCGAGCCCACGAGACCTCTCTACATATCGTATGCCGTCTTCTGCTT
>CALEIX010000354.1 GCA_937898825.1 uncultured Elusimicrobia bacterium
TTAATGATACGGCGACCACCGAGATCTACACCGTCTAATTCGTCGGCAGCGTCAGATGTGTATAAGAGACAGTACTGAGACTGGTTGTGGGTAAAAATCTGAAAATTGTTTTGAATTTTCCGAACGCCATAAGAGGCGACATAATTAAACCGGATTTGATAGATTTGCTCAAACAGGCACAAGTGGGCGAGGTTTCAATTGCCGTTGAAACCGCTTCTGAAAGGCTTCAAAAACTGCTTAAAAAAAACCTTTCTCTAACCAACGTCTGGAATACCATTGAATATATGGCGGAAAGGAGAATATTCACGCGCGGTTTTTTTATGCTGGGGCTTCCGACCGAGACAGAGGAAGAAATGAAGGAAACGATAAAATTCGCGCATAAATCCAATCTTCATCTGGCTCTTTTTTTCACTCCAAATCCCTACCGAAACACCGGGTTGTATTCCATGTTTGAGAAGGCTGGCAAATTACCGGGGGATTTAAACAGCATAGACTATGAATATTATGGTTCGCCTTTTAACGGGAGTAAGGTGCCTGACAAAAAATACAGAATGCTTTACAAATGGGCGTATTATGGTTTTTATTTAAATCCTTTAAGGATGTACAGAATCGCCAGGGACCGGCCCTATTGGTCGGATATTCCGGCGAGGGCTTTTTCTTTGTTTAGAAACACCTCGTCTTTCAGAAGGTTAAAAGAGGTGGGAAATGGCTAAGATATTCCTTTCCACCCCTCCGTGGCTTTATTTTCACACCCTGCAGGTTCTTTTCCCCAACCTGCCTCCTTTGGGACTGCAAATAATAGGCGGCGTCCTGAAAAAAGAGGGTCACGATGTTTTTATTTTTGACGAGCAGGATTTACCGCCTTTAAGCAAGGAGTTGCTTTCTGCGATTGAAGAATTTAAGCCGGATATAATTGGATTTTCAATATCAGAAATAGCCAGCGCCACAGTTCTTGTTCGGCAGGCGTCTTTCCTTAAAAACAGGTTTCCTGAGGCAAAATATATAGTCGGCGGACATGCTCCCACTTTTTTCCCGAACCTGTTTTTGGGAGAAAAAAAACCTTTTGACGCCATTGTTTTGTATGAAGGCGAAGAAACAATCGCGCGGATAGTTCAAGCGTTGTTGTCGGATTCTCTAAATGAAGATGTTCCCGGCGCGGCCTGGGCTGATGGAAGTGGAAGAATAATATATTCTCGGAAGAAGAAAATAATTCCGGACCTAAACAAGATGCCTTATCCTTACATTGAAGGGTCGCTTAAAAAAAGCAATTTCAATGAGGGCTTTTTCGCGTGCATAGAGAGTTCGCGCGGCTGTCCGTTTAACTGCAGTTTCTGTTCAATACCGGGTTTTTACGGAAATAAGCCGAGGTACAAGACAAAGGAGAGAATAATAAGCGAAATAGAATATTTAAGAAAATTCGGAGTTGCGGAATTTGCTTTTATAGACGATTCTTTCGCGACGAATGTGAATCTCGCCAAAAGCGTTTTTAGGGAAATGCTCAGGCGGCAAATATACATGGTGTTTGGGGTGCAGATAAGAGCCGATATAGTGGCGCGCAACTGCGACCTTGTGGAATTGGGAAAGAGAGTCGGTTTATCCATGGCCATAGTAGGGTTTGAGGGATATACCGAGAACGTGCATGAGAAATCCGGCAAAGGGAATTCTGCCGAAATTAACTGGAAGGCGTCGCGGGTGCTCAGGGAGAACGGGGTGGCTGTTTATGGAACGCATATTTTCGGTTCGCCGGGCACTTCCTGGAAAGATAATTTTTGCACTTTCTTTAAGGGGAGGTTGAATTCGGACATTTTCAGAATGACGATTTTCACTCCTGTGCCGGGCTCTTCCTCCTTTGATAAATTAAAGAAAAATGGACGATTAAACACCAGCAATCCCGCTGATTTTTATGAGGGTAAATATGTTATCGACGATGAAAAAAATCCTTTCCTTCTTCAGGCAGTTTATTTTGGTTTGCTGGCGTTGCATTATCTTCTTCCCGACACTCTTGTAAAAATCTTCGCAAGGAATAATTTCATAAGAAAGTTTATGCAAAGGGCATACAAGGGGGCTTTCATATTCGTGTTTGGTAAATTGAAGGAGTTTTTTTCATTTGTCTCTCTCAAAACTTGAGAAGACGATAGATTCTATGTTTAAAAGGAGAATTTTCGCCCCCGGATTTTCCATGCTGGAACTTTCAGCAGCTTCCTTTGGGCTGGCCAAAAAGACGGATCCAATCCTTTGTTTCCTATAAAAACTTTTCGGGAGGGGTTTTAAGGCGGGGCCCTGGGTGAAATCACGCTGAAAGATTTTGAAATTTGATAATATTTATTATAAGGAAGTCATAATGAAACCTGAACAAGATTTATATTCTGATGTGTTGATTTTGGGCGGAGGCCTGGCGGGATTGTCTGCAGCTTATGAATTTGAAAAAGAAGGATTTTCCGGATATACAATTATTGAATCCGCTGAAAAAACCGGGGGGCTTCTTAGAACCAACAGAGAGTCAGGCGTGGAGGTGGACGAACTTCCGCATGTTTTTTTCAGCAAGGATAAAAAAGCGGTTCGCATGTTCAAGAAAATGGTCGGCAAATTCTACTCTTACGAGCACAATCTTGGCGTCCTCTGGCGTAAAGATAAGTTTATAGATTATCCTTTCCAGAATAATCTCTGGCAGCTTGAGTCTGATGAACGGAGAGAAGCCCTGAAGGGACTGCTTGACAGGGACGTTGCGCTCCGGAGAGTGCGTAATCTGGAGGAATACGCCCTTAAAACCTTGGGGCAGGGAATTGTAAACCTCTTTTTCAGGCCTTACAATGAAAAACTCTGGCAGACTTCGCTTGGAAACCTGGGCTACAAATGGCTTTTTTCAAAAATACAAATGCCGGATTCATTAACTCTTGCTGACAGTGTTCTGGGAACGGGCCGGGGGAAAGAAGTCGCTCCGCATAAAAATTTTATTTATCCCAGGAAAGGAGGTATCGAATCCCTCGCGGAGGGATTGACACGGCACATTGCCCAAGGCAGGATTTTCCTGAAGACAAATGTTTATCAAATAAACGTTGGGAAAAAGACGGTTCTTACCAACCGGGGAAGGTTTAAGTATAAATATCTTATATCAGCCCTGCCTTTGCCTGAATTTATTCGTTTTTCAAACCTTTCAAAGTTTAAACGCTTAATTCTTAAATTCAACGCGACGCGTGTTTTGTGTATTCAATGCATTCTTAAGAACCTGAATCTGCCCGATTATCACTGGATATATGTGCCGGGAGAGGATTTACCTTTTTACCGCTTAACCAGAGTTGATTTAATCAATCCAAATGCCGCAAGGGGCGGGAAAGTTCTTTTAATTGAATGTGCTATGAAAAAAAGCAGCAAAGAGCTTGAAAGTGTTCTGGATTCTTCAATTACAAAACTTTCTGAATTGGGAGTATTCAGGAAAAAAGATATTGAAAAAATCTGGCATTTCAATCATTATCCTTCTTATCCCATCCAGTATCCGGACATAGAAGCGGATATTGAAAATCTGCGGTCCTTTTTTGAAAACCGGCAGGTGATATTAGCCGGCAGATTCGGCCTCTGGAGAGTTTACAACATGGACCACGCTATTAATTCCGGGATAGAGGCGGCAAGGGCGGTTTTAAGCATTTTATGATGCCGGTTGTCATTTTAACGGCAGGAGGAGGAAAAAGACTCGGGAGGTTGGGTGAGGTTTATAAGAAGATTCTTGTTCCTGTTGGGGATAAATCGCTTTTGCTTCACCATTTTGAAACTTTTTCAAGATTGGGGGAAAGAGAATTTATTGTGGTTGTGCCTCCGGATTATGAAGACATAAGAACCGAAAGCCGAAAATTTGGCAGCATAAATATTGAATTTGTAGTTCAGGAAAAGAGAAAGGGAATAGGTCACGCGGCAGCAGTTGCCGCGCAAATTGTGGGAGACAGGCCGTTTACGTTGGTTCTCGGAGACACTTATTATGTGCCGGGCAATATAATCCGGGCGCTTGGCGCGATTAAGAATAAACAGGCAGACGCAATTCTTTCGGTGCGGGATGTTAAGGATAGAAAGACAATATTGAATGAATGCACAATTGACATAGACTCAAACGGAATTATCAGGAAAATAATAGAAAAGCCTTCGCGTCCTTTATCCATGAAGAAACCCTGCGGGATATATTTTTTCTCTTCGGGTTTTTTTAGAATCCTCAGGCGAATTTCTCCTTCGCCTCTGCGCGGGGAAATGGAAATTACCGATGCCATAGACGAGTTCATAAGGAAAGGCGCCAGGGTTGTCGGGATGGAGACTCTGAAAGACGATATAAATATCACCTATCCTGAAGATATTTTGAAAGCAAATCTTTTGTATCTTAAGGAAAAGGGTCTCCAGAAGTATATCAATCCCAGATCGTTTGTGGGCAAGGGAAGCGTTATTAGAAAGTCGGTGGTGTGTGAGAATTGTCGCGTGCCAAGAACTGCCAGACTTTTCAGAACGGTGCTTTTTCCCAAAAGCGTAGTAAAAGGAGGGGAAAAAATAACCGATTCTCTTGTGCTTCCGGGTTTTGCGGTGAAGCTCCGCAGCGGAAACGAGAAATAAGCGCATGAAAAAAAATATTGTTCTTATTCAACCTGAAATAGGGGATATGGATATGTTCAGAGACAAGCCCACTCCTCCAGTAGGGCTTTTATGCGCTTCCACGCTTGTGTGGAAAGATTTTGAAATTAGAGTCGTGGACCAGAGGCTGGGGAAAAATTGGGGCGAAAAAATAAACGATGCCGTAGATAGAAAGACGCTTTGCGCCGGAATAACGACAATGACCGGAAGCATGATTACAAACGCTCTTTCCGCTGCAAAAAAGGTAAGGGAAATAAAACCAAACCTGCCGATAGTGTGGGGAGGAATCCATCCTTCCCTTCTTCCGGCCGAAACCGCACAACATCATCTTGTGGACTATGTCGTGGAGGGAGAAGGCGAATATATTTTCGCCGGACTTGTTAAGAGTCTTGCCGCAAATTCGCGCATGCCCGAAATAGGCGGGGTATGGAGAAACGAAAAAGGCACATTACAGGGCACTGCGAGAGAAAGCCTTGTGGACATGAATAAGATTCCTCCTGTGCCGTATCATCTGGTGAATGTTGAGGATTATATTCAAACTTATCGCCGAAAAAGAATGTTTTTTTACCAATCCTCAAGAGGCTGTCCGCGCAGATGCGCCTATTGCTACAACAGGGCTTTTAATATGGGACGCATAAGAATGCTTGACGCTGAGAGGGTGCTCGGCGAGATTGGAGATTTGACGGCGAAGTACGATTTTTCCCTTGTGTATTTTCTGGACGACAATTTTTTTGTCAATCACGAAAGGGCTTTCAAAATACTCCGCGGCCTGAAAGAGATGGGACTTGGATGTGTTCTTCAAGGCGTGGATATCGAAAGCATAGAAAAATTATCAGATTCAGAGTTGGACTTTCTTGAAGAAGCAGGCGTTGAAAGAATGGCGGTGGGTATAGAATCCGGAGCCGACAGAATCAGAAGAGATGTCCTGAAAAAAGCAGGTTCGCTTCAAAGCGTTCGCAAACAACTCGAAAGACTGAAAAACCGCGATATCATAGTTTTATGCTCGTTTATAATCGGTCTTCTCGGAGAGACAAAAACTGAGATCGAGAAAACAGTTGAGTTGGGGCTTGAAACTTTGGAAATGGGAAGGAATTTCAGAATACCGCAGTTTTATATCTTTTCACCATATCCCGGCACTGAATTGTATGAAAGAGCGAAGGCAGAAAACCTGAAGTTTCCAGATAATCTTGAGGAATGGGGAACGTATGAATGGGATTTTTCCAATATGCATGGGAAGGCTTTGAAGGAATATCTTGAAAGGATGGCTTTTTTGAGCAAATTTTTGGACAGGAAAATGGATGATTACGGTTCAGGAGGAGCGGTTTTGAAGCTGATGTACAATCTTTACAGACCGGTTGCCTGGGCGAGAATGAAAAAGAGAGCTTTCGCTCCGTTGCCGGAACGCTTTTTTTACGAAACCCTGAAAAAAGTGTTCAGTTGATTTTTTGAAAGAAATATTTTTTTTTGAGATACCTGAGAATTGTAACTGCAATTTCCATAAGATACGGGAAAGGGGAAAGACTTGAAACATTTTTTCCGTAGTGGGCGCTTACGGGTATCT
>CALEIX010000355.1 GCA_937898825.1 uncultured Elusimicrobia bacterium
GGATAAAGGATAAAGGATGAAGGATAAAGGATAAAGGATAAAGGATAAAGGATAAAGGATGAAGGATAAAGGATGAAGGATGAAGGATAAGGGATAAAGGATGAAGGATAAAGACTTGCCCTGTTAGAAGTAAGTCCGCCTAAGGCGGACTGTCCCTGTCGGGACTTCTAACGGGGTGAAGGGTGAGGAGTGAAAAGTGGGGAGTGAAGAGTTTATAGTGTTGAGCGTTCATTGAGTTGAACTCCCCGCTTCCGCGGGAACGACCTCAGTGAACCTTTTTATCCGCGAAGTATTTTTTCAGATAAGGCGCAGTAACCGAAGTTTTTGAATTTAAAATATCCTTTGCTCTGCCCGCAAAAATTACTTCTCCGCCTTTGTCTCCGCCTTCGGGGCCGAGTTCTATTATCCAGTCGGAGGATGAAATTATGTCCAGGTTATGCTCAATTATTAAAACTGTATTCCCCTGCCCGGTCAGTTTAAGAAGGACCAAAAGCAGTTTTTCCACATCGGCGAAATGAAGACCGGTGGTTGGTTCGTCAAGAATGTAAAGGGTTTTTCCCGTAGATTTTTTCGATAGTTGGCGTGCCAATTTCATTCTTTGCGCTTCTCCGCCAGAAAGAGTGGTGGCACTTTGTCCAAGTTTTATATATTCTAATCCGACATCGCAGAGAGTCTGAAGAATACGTTTTATCGGAGGAATATCGGCAAAGATCTCCATGACATTACTTACCGGCATGTCCAGTATTTCCGAGATGCTCTTTCCTTTGAATTTTATCTCAAGCGTTGTGTCGTTAAACCTTCTGCCTTTGCATTCTTCACACTTTACGTACACATCAGGCAGAAATTGCATTTGTATTTTTATCGTGCCGTCGCCCTTACAGGCTTCACATCTTCCGCCCGGCAGATTGAATGAAAATCTACCCGCTTTATACCCCCTTCTTCTGGACTCGGGCAGGCTCGCAAATACATCCCGGATATAGCCAAATACCCCTGTATAAGTAGCGGGATTTGAGCGAGGAGTTCTTCCTATGGGACTTTGATCAACGATTATAACCTTGTCTATTTTATTTGCACCGCTCATTGATTTGAATTTCCCGGGTTCGTCTTTCGAGTTATGCAGTTTTTTAGCAAGGGCCTTGTAGATGATTTCGTATAAAAGCGTGGATTTGCCTGAACCTGAAACTCCGCAGATGCTGGTCAACAGACCCAGGGGAATTTTGACATCTATCCTTTTGAGATTAAATTGTTCCGCTTTTGAAAATTCAAGAAATCCGTAAGGTTTCCTGTCTTTTTCAGCGGGGCGCGCCACGCGTTTTGCTTTGCGGAGAAACTGTCCAGTCAGCGAATTTTTGCAAGACAGAATTTTGTCAATTTCTCCGCTGGCAACTACCTTGCCTCCTTCAAGTCCGGCCAGGGGCCCGAGATCGATTATGAAATCAGCGTTTCTTATAATTTCTTCGTCGTGTTCAACTATAATCAAAGTATTTCCCAGATCTCGCAGGGATTTAAGTGTACGCACCAGCTTTGCATTGTCTTTTTGATGCAGGCCTATGGTCGGTTCATCGAGAACATATATCACTCCGGTAAGCCTTGAGCCGATTTGCGTTGCCAGTTGTATTCTTTGCGCCTCGCCGCCAGCCAATGTATCCGCCCGTCTGCCTGGCGAAATATATCCTATGCCCACCGAAATAAGAAACTCAAGTCTTGATTTAATCTCCTTTATTATTTGCTGCGAAATAACTTTTTCTTTTTCCGTGAGAGAAAGAGAGTTTATGAATTTGTAGAGATCCGTAATTGCCATTTGGGAAACCTGGAATATATTGCGCGCGGCCACAAATACGCTTAGACTTTCCGGTTTCAGGCGCTTGCCCTCGCAGGCTTGGCAAATCACTTCACGGGTGTATCTTCTGTCTATCTCTTCCTTGACAAATTCAGATTTTGTGCTTTCGCGCCTTCGCCTCAAGTTTGGAATAATGCCCTCAAAATCCTCAGTCCCGTAAAGTATGCTCTCTTTTTGGCTCCTGGAAAGTTTTTTCCACGGAATATTCATCGGTATCTTTTTAGCCGTGCAGACATTTTCCAAAAGTTCAAAATAATATGAGTTCCAGGAGTTTTTCCATCTGTGCGTTCTCGTGGTTATCGGATTGGCCCACGGATGAATTGCGCCTTCCTCGATGCTTTTGTCTTCGTCAGGAATTACGAGCTGCGGAGATATTTCGATTTTCACGCCGAGTCCCGAACATTTCGGGCAGGCGCCATACGGGGAATTAAATGAAAAAAGCCGCGGTTCAAGTTCGGAAAAGCTTATGCCGCATCTAGGGCAAGAATTATGCGTGCTGAATGTTTCTCCTTTTCTATTGGTATTTGACAGTACTTTTATGTATCCTTTGGATTCATTGAGAGCGAGTTCTATTGCCTCAATGAGTCTCTCGGCGTCGGAGTTTGAAAGGGTAAATTCGTCTATGAAAAGTTCTATATCGTGCTTTTTGTATCTTTCAAGTTTTTGGGGTGCAGAGAGTTCATAGAGGCGCGAGTCAATCATTACTTTGATAAATCCCTTTTTCTTCAGGCGCCCAAACAATTCTTCGTATGTCCCTATGCGTCCTCTTATTAATGGAGAGAAAACGGATATCTTTGTGCCGGCGTATTTTGCCATCACGACCTTTGCTATTGCTTGCGGGGACCATGATTTGATTTCGTGGCCACAGGCAACGCATCGCGCCTTGCCTATTTTTGCGAAGAGAAGGCGCAGATAGTCATATATTTCCGTTATGGTGCCGACTGTGGAACGTGGATTTTTCGAGTGGGTATGCTGCTGAATGGCTATAGTCGGAGAAAGCCCTTCTATTTTGTCTACATCCGGTTTATCCATTTGTTCCAGGAACTGCCGGGCGTAAGCCGAAAGGCTCTCAACATATCTTCGCTGTCCTTCCGCGTAAATAGTGTCAAATGCAAGGCTGGATTTACCTGAGCCGGAAAGTCCCGTAACTACCACCATTTTGTATTTTGGCAGTGCAATGTTTATGTTTTTCAGGTTGTGTTCCCTGGCCCCGTATATTTTTATCCAGTCGGATTTCATTCAATGGAGTACCTGTCTATTTTGGTGTTTTCCCCAAAGCGCGGGTCCTTCACCGGCCAGTCCAAATTATAATGGAGCCCCCTTGATTCCTTTCTCAAAAGAGCGGAATTTATTACGGCGCGGGCTATTAAGGCAATGTTCCTCAGTTCCAGAAGGTCACGCGTAGGCAAAAAATCCCAATAATATCTTAGTATTTCGTCGGAAATTATATTGATTCTCGACTTTGCCCTTGAAAGACGCTTATCGCTTCTTACTATCGCCACATAGTTCCACATGAGAGTCCTTATCTCATCCCAGTTGTGGGCTATCATAATCATCTCGTCCTGAACTCTGGCGTTTCCGTAGTACCATTTATACTTCCCGTAAACTGGCGGAATCTTTATCTGCTCTCCCTTTATGGACTGGCAAGCTCTTTTCGCGAAAACCGCACCTTCGAGCAGCGAATTGGAAGCCAGACGATTGGCGCCGTGCAGCCCGGTGTGGCTGGCTTCCCCCACAGCGTACAGATTCTTTATCTTCGTTCTGGAATATTCATCTACCTCTATGCCGCCGCAGAAAAAATGAGCTGCCGGCACCACGGGTATAGGCTGGGAAGAAATATTTATTCCGTATTTAAGGCAGGTGGTGTAGATATTTGGAAAACGCCTTTTTAGAAAATTTCTACTCTTGTGGCTTATGTCCAGAAACACGAATTTATCTCCGCTTTTTTTCAATTCCTTGTCTATGGCGCGCGCCACGATATCCCGGGGAGCAAGTTCTTTTTTTGGGGAGTACTTTTTCATGAAGATCTTGCCGTTTTTCATTCTTAAAATCCCGCCTTCCCCTCTGACGGCTTCTGAAATCAAGAACGACTTAGCCTGGGGATGATACAGGCAAGTCGGGTGAAATTGAACAAATTCCATGTTAATGAGTTTCAGTCCTGCTCTGAATGCCATGGCAATCCCGTCACCTGTGGCGATATCTGAATTTGAGGTGTAGAGATATGTTTTTCCCGCCCCTCCGGTGGCAATAATGGTTTTTGCCGCTATGAAATTGTGCACTGAAAATCCTTTTTCTCCCAGAACATAGGCACCAAAGCATCTATTTTCGTAAGGAAGGGTTTTGGAAG
>CALEIX010000356.1 GCA_937898825.1 uncultured Elusimicrobia bacterium
GGTGAGATAGACAGGAAAAATATGGCCTTTGAAACTGAGATTTTCAAAAACCTGGGCGAAGGAAACTATTTTATTTCCGCTCCCATTTTCGTCGGAAGCAAAAATGTAGGAAGTTTCTCTGTGATGCTGACAAAGAAAAGTGTGGACTTAGCGCTGTCCGCCTCGCGCAGAGAAATACTTGCTATTTCCCTGGTTTCTCTTTTGGCGGCTGTTGCGGGAATCATCCTTATTGTGGGTTGGCTGATGCGTCCGGTGCCGTTGCTCGCGCAGGCCGCCAGGAAGATAGGAGAGGGTTCGCTGGACATAAGCATAAACTGGAAAAGCTCAGATGAAATGGGGCTTCTGACCTCCGCTTTTAATCAAATGGTGAAGGGGCTTAAGGAAAGGGATTACATAAAAAGAGTTTTCGGCAGATATGTTTCAAAGGAAATAGCGGAAACCCTTTTAAGCGGCAAGATTGCCCTCGGCGGAGAAACCAGGGAAATAGCGGTTTTATTCGCTGATATAAGAGACTTCAGCAAGTTGAGTCTTGAGATAAGACCTCAGGAAATAGTGAGTTTGCTCAACGCATATTTTTCCCTTATGACCCGTGTTATTCAGCACAGGGGCGGGACGCTGGACAAATTTGTCGGAGACGGTCTTATGGCTATATTTGGTGCGCCTCTTGCGTTAGAAAAACCGTGCGAAAGAGCAGTGAAAGCTGCTCAGGAAATGAAATGGGCCCTCTCCAGTTTCAACAAAGACAGGGAGATTAAAAAACTTCCCCCTATCAAAATAGGAATATGCGTGACCTACGGCAGGGCTGTTGTCGGAAATATTGGAAGTGAGGACAGGACGGAATACACGGCAATAGGCGCGCCGGTCAATCTTGCTTTTCGTTTGGAAGGTCTGAACAAGCGTCTCGGCACTGAATTTATAGTTTCAAAGCAAGCTTATGAACAGACGCATTCACAATTTAATTACAAGAAGTTAGGGATGTACAACATCCGCGGCTGGGCCGAACCTGTGGAGAGTTACGAGGTATTGGGATAACCCCACCATTCTAGCCTACGCGGTTTTTTCAGTTGTGGAAAAGTGTGAAATATGGTATTATATCCCATAGTATTTACAAGGTAGTAGAAGTAAATTTTTATGGCGGAGGTGAAATGTTAAATATATCCATGAAGACCATGCTCGAAGCCGGGGTTCATTTTGGACACCAAACATACCGGTGGAATCCCAAGATGAATCGCTTTATTTTCGGGGAAAGAAATGGAATACATATTCTTGATTTGCAGAAAACGGTGAAAGAGCTTAAGAAGGCCTATGCCTTCGTGAAGGAGTGTGCCAAACAGGGTAAACGATTTATTTTTGTGGGAACCAAAAAACAGGCGAAAGATATAATAAAGCAGGAGGCCGAAAGGATTAATGTCCCCTGCGTTTATGAAAAATGGCTTGGAGGTATGCTTACCAATTATCAAACATTGAGTAAATCCTTTTCACGGCTTGAAGAACTGGAAAAGATGGAAAGTGAAGGTTTGTTTAAGGTTATGTCCAAGAAAGAAGTTTCTCGGCTTGTGAAAGAACAAAATCGCTTAACAAAACTTTTATCCGGCATAAGATATATGGGGCGGGTTCCGGATATAATGTTTGTAATAGATCCTATAGAGGAGATGATTGCCGTCAGGGAAGCACGAAAGTTAGGCATAACCATAGTGGGAATATGCGACACCAACTGCGACCCTGATTTATTGGATGTTCCCATTCCCGGAAATGACGACGCCGCAAGATCCATCAAACTTTTTTGTTCAGCGGTAGCTGATGCCATAGAGGAAGGCAGGAAGGAAAAGGAGGCGGATGATTTGGCTCTGGCTCAGGCGGCGGCTGAGGAAGAGCAATCCGAGGCGAAAGAGCAAATCGTGCCAACGGAAACGCAAAGCGCGGAAACCTCATCCCAGGAGTCTGATACAAATG
>CALEIX010000357.1 GCA_937898825.1 uncultured Elusimicrobia bacterium
TTTCAAGCAGAAGACGGCATACGAGATGTAGAGAGGTCTCGTGGGCTCGGAGATGTGTATAAGAGACAGCCCGAAGATAGATTCGGTCGCGTGTCTCTGAAACCAACGCTCAAGGAACTCGGGAAGAGAAATATTTCAAGTTTGCTTGTGGAAGGTGGAGGGAAAGTAATAGGGTCTTTTTTGGTTGAGGGTTTCTGGGATAAGTTTGTCGTTTTTATTTCCCCCCTTGTTATAGGCGGGGAAAAATCAAAGTCAGCCGTAGTCTGGCCGGACCTGAGCGAAAGAATAAGCGCGCCGGGCAGAAAGATAAATATTGTGCGGGTGAAAAGAAGCGGACCCGATTTCATGATGGAGACCGAATGTTTTCAGGAATAGTGGAAAGAGTTGAACGAATAAAAAAAATAAACTCTGGCGGACTCCAGATTTCCCTGGGAGGCTGGCATCCTGGGATTGGCGAAAGTTTGTGCGTGAACGGAGTGTGTCTCACCGTTTCGCGTGTGGAAGGCGAAAATTTCTTTTTTGACATCAGCGAGGAGACGTTTGAAAGAACCAATTTCAAACTTCTCAAAGCGGGAGATTTAATTAACGTAGAAAGGTCGCTGAAAGTCGGTCAGAGAATTTCGGGACATTTCGTGTATGGTCATGTGGACGCGACATCAAAACTCCGTTCAGTCGCTAAAAACAAACAATATGCTGTATTTGAGTTTGAAAACAGGAACTGGAAATATCTTGCTGAAAAAGGTTCCGTCTCTCTTAACGGAATAAGTCTTACTTTGTATGAACTAAGACCTTCTTCTTTCAAGGTTTCCGTTGTGCCCCATACTTTCGCAAACACCAATCTTCGGGCTGCTTTGCCCGGCGACTATTTTAACGTCGAATTTGATATTCTGGCTAAATACGCCGGGCGAAGAAGCGGAAAAGAAATCAGTGTGGAATTTCTGGGAGAAAACGGGTTTTTGCCGCCGGACCCTGAGAGGTAAAGCGAAACAAAATAAAAACAACCAAAATTATTTTTATCCTTTTCATTATTTCATTCTTATAATCCAATCCCCCAACCGCGCCATATCCCATCATCCCGGTCCCGCTATCTTCATTCCCCTATCTGATTACTGCGAACTTGCCGGTCTTTCTCAGCTTTTGCCCTTCTTTCCAGCCGTCTAGCTGTCCAGCCGCTATTTTGGCAGAGCTTCGCTCTGCAGCTACGACTGACTCCTGACTCCTGACTCTTGACTCCTGACTCCTGACTCTTGACTCCTGACTTATCCTTCATCCCTTATCCTTTCCTGCCGTCCAGCCGTCCAGCTGTCCAGCCGTCCAGCCGCTATTTTGGCAGAGCTTCGCTCTGCAGCTACGACTGACTCCTGACTCCTGACTCTTGACTCCTGACTTATACTTTATCCTTTTGTTACTATCTTATTATAGCGAATTTGCCTGTCTTCTCAAGTTTCCTGCCGGATTTCTCCGCCCTGATGTGGTAATAATAAATCCCGCTCGGAATCTCCTCGTCCCAGGTATACTCATACGCATACTGAGCGCCGCTCCCGTCATCCACCACCTGCGGCATGCCCCTTATCGTGTGCTCGTGCGCAAACCTCCCGGATACCGTGTAGACCCTTATTTTTACTCTGTCGGCTATTCCAACCTCTATGTGAAACGTGGGCTTTTGCCTCCCTATGGCGGGATTCGGGAACACGTACACTTCCCCAAGTTTAAATTCGGGATTCGGCCCGGCTGAGCTTGTTCTGTTTGTACCTGAAACTCTATGTTTCTTATCTTCTTCGTCCTTCTCTTTTTCTTCTTTTGCCGAAACTATTATTATGGTTTCGCCGGCCGGCATTCCGTATTTCAATATTTTATCATTGCCCGCTTCCGCCATATACAAGTTTCCGTCATTGCCCAACGCTATGCCTGAAGGTTTTTTTAATTCTTCTTCTTTATCCTCTTTTTCTCCGCCGTATTCAAAATTCAATTCTTCTTTTTTATTGAATTTGTATATCTTTCGCTCTTTTTCATCCGTGACTATCAAGCATTGGCTTTTCCCGTCTATATATATGCCGTAGGGCTTTTTCCAGTTTATATCTTCGCCTATTTCATTTTCCAATATCCCTTCGCTATTATATTTCAACACTCTCCTGCCTTTGCCGTCCGTTATATATATGTCCCCTTCATTGTTAAGGGCTATGCCGTAGGGCCTGCCCCTGCAAGCAGTAAGCAGGGGCCTGCCGAGCGCGTCTTTTTCTTCTTCACCTTTTTTTTCTTCTTCGTTTTCATCATTATCATCTTCTTCTTCTATTTCTTTTTTGTCCGTTTGCGGAAGTCTGAATGCCAATAAAAATTCGCCTCCCATTGAAAATTTTTGCACACGGGAGTTTTTCGTGTCCGCCACATATATTTCATTGGTTGAACTTATAGCCACGTCATAGGGCTGGTGGAAACAGCCGGTGCTTTTGTGGTTTTCAAATTTTTCGCCATGTTCTTTATTGTCTTTTCCTTCTTTTCGGCAGCCGATGCTCATAAGTTCTTCGCCTTCGGGCGACAGTTTGACTATCCTGTCGTTCAGCGTGTCGGCAACATATATGTTTCCCTCTTCGTCCAGCGCAACGCCGCGGGGCTGTTTGAATTCGAGTCTTTCTTTTTCTTCTTTTTTATTTCCTTTTTCTTTCTCCGCTTTGCCGCCATATTCCGCTTTGTATCCGCCGGTTGAAGTGTATACCGCTATCCTGTCATTGCCGGTATCGGCTATGTATATGTCGCCGTTTCCGCTTATGGCTATTCCTCTCGGGTTTTTGAACATTTTTTTGTCGCCCACAGCCATCAATAAACCGGCATCGCCCGCGTATATCGTTTTTTGTCTCTCGGTTTCATTGTCGGCAAAATCAAGGACCTTCAGTTTCAGCGTGTAATAGCCTTCCCTGGGAGGAAGCCACTCGGCAAGTTTTATGCCGGAAGGCGGCTCGGTTGAAACGGTTATGTCCTTGAATTCCGCTCCGCCTTCCGCGCCCTCGGCGTACTGGAGCCGGTATTCTTTGAAGTTCTTGTCCCGGGCTGTGCCCAGAACGCTTATCGTCCCCTTGAACACAGCGCAGAATCCGCCGGTTTCGCCGGGGCAGATGAATCCGGCTTCGGGCGGCGTGGTGTCCAGTTCGAACTCGGCCGTTTGTTCCGTTTCTTTATTGCCCACATTGTCGGTTGAATAATACTTGATTTGTTTTAGGCCGTCGGGTTTTTGTAATTTGAATGGCAGGGTATAAACAAGTTCCACGCCGCTTTCGCCTATACCCTCTACACTATACCCCGTCGTTTTAATGCCGGATGCGGTGCCTTTTATTACCGGGTCCCGGGCGGTTAACACAAATTCCGTGTCGGCGTTCACATAATTGGTTCCGTTTACATTATTGTTCGTTCCCTTAACGCTCAATGAGGTTACGGGCGGCGTGGCGTCGCTGTAGAGCATCAGCGTTTTTGAGGGTTCAGCGTTTTCCACGTTGTCTGTTGAACGGTACTTTATCGTGTGCACGCCTTCGGCAAATTTAAGGGCTTTGGCGTAAAGGAAGTATTCCCCACCGTCCAAAGACACCTCTGTCCGGTTTACGCCTGAAGCCACTTCCCTTATTACCGGGTCATTCGCCGTAAATGTCAGTTCGCTTTCAGGTGTTATGTAACGCACCCCGCCAGCTATATATAATGGCGGAGATATACTGAAAGATGTCACAGGCGCAGTCCCGTCTACATAAACGGTTGTGGATTTTGTAATTTCCGCGTTCCCAACATTGTCTTCGGCTTTGAAGTTTACGGTTCTTATGCCTTCGTTTAATCCAAACGGGGATGTGTATTTATTCGCGGGACTTGAGTCTATGCCGTAATATATTCCTTTAAGGCCGGAAGCTACGCCGTTTACAACGGGGTCTATGCTTTGAAGTTCAATCGTTCCTTTAGCGTTTAGATAAAACTTGCTGTTAAGTTCTATCCAATCGCCGATACCGGACCACGCACTTATAGGCGCGGTATTGTCCACAGCTATTTTTAACGTTTTTGGCAACTCTTCATTCCCGATTATGTCTTCGGCTTTATAGTTTAAATCATACAATCCGTCCGAAAAATCATAAATTGACAAGAATGTGAATGTGGAAACGAACTCTTCCCCTTGCTTCGGCTCTTCGTTCTTAAAGATTTTCTCCCTTATCTTCTCGCCCCCCTCGCTTATGACTATCGTCTGCTCTTTCACCCCCAATCCTATACCGTCATTTGCTTCTATCAAATCATCAATGCTTGTAAGCGTGAAACTTGTCTTTGCCGTCACATATTCCATCCCCTCCACCCTATACCCTACCCCCTCCACCCTGATTTCCGTCCTCGGCGGTTTTATGTCTGTGTAATAAAAAACCCCGTATAAAGACGTGTGGTTTATATACCCCTCTATCGAGGCCGTCCCGTCTTCCAAAAGGGTTATCCACTGGTTGAACACGGGCCCGGTTGTCCACGTCTTCCCGTCAAAATAATAGATGCCGACGGTGGTTGTGTCAATGCCTGTGGGGTCAAAAATGAAACTCAGTTTCGCCGGCTCGGAAAATTGCACGCCGCCCGGCTCAAATTCGTAATAGGGCGTCAAACTGACAAGCCCCTGCTCTGTCATGGCCGCGTAGTACGGCTCGCCCTGCGCGCTTTCGCTCGATACCGCCGTCACGGTTATCTCGGGCAAATCTTCGTCAGACACTATCGTAAGGCTCGCCGTGCCGTCTTCGCTTTGCGCATAGCCGTGTGTCCGGGTTGACACGATATTCGAAATTTCTGACACGTTCCCCAGCGGGTCGTAACTCCAGATGGCGGCGTAATAACTCGTCCCTTCCTGGAGGTCATTTATTTCGTATTCCTTCCCGGAACCGGCCGTCTCCCCCGCCGCGGCGCTGAGGATTATCCGCGCTTCCTGCAGCGCCAGATTCCCCGAGACGCTTGAATAACTTATCGCATATTTCCCTACCCGCCCAAGGGCGCCCGCGTCTTCGGGAACGCTCCAGCGGACGGTCACGCTGCAAGTCGTCCTTTCAACCGCCGCAAAATCGGTTATCTTCGCAGGTCCGGAGGAATCTATGACAAATGTCCAAGACTTCGCTCCTTCCGCGTTGCCTACGTTGTCAACGCTGTAATACGAAAACAAATGCTCGCCGTCAGCCACTTCCACCGCCTGCTCGCCTTCATATATCCGTTTTATCTCTTCGGCGCTCAGCGCCCGGTTATGTATCATCACCTCGTCTACGGCTCCGGCGAAATGATACCGGTAACGCTCCCCGTTGTCGGTCGTCTCGGCGCCTATGAAAAAATTGCTCGCCCGCGTGGATAAACCGCGGGACATCTCCTGCTCGCTGCTCCGCTCGTTGGCGTAAAAGGTCAGCCGCCCGGGTGAAGTGTAGACTATCGCTATAAACGTCCACTCGCCGTTCGGTAGCGTGAACGGCGAACCGTAATCGTTGCACCCGCCCCAGAACGCCAGCCTCCCGTAATGCCTCCCGATTCCAAACATCAGACCGGTGCAGTCGCCTTGCCCGTAGTGCGCTATGCACCCCCAGCAAAACCTGTCGTCATACGGCTTGACCCATGCCGTAATCGTCCTCGAAGCGTCGCCTAACGGAAAATTCGCCGCCGAAGCCACTACCTTGTCGTCCCACCCGTCGAAACTTAATGCCTCGCCAAACCTGCCCTGAACCCTACTTGCGCCGTGTATCGTCCCGTTATTATTGTTGCCGCTGGCGTCCCGCGCCACGCTGCCGCCCCCCTCTTCAAAGTCCCAGTGCGCAACGCATCCCTCGGGCATTGCCGCCGCGCTTACATCGGCAAATCTAAACGGGCCCTTATACCCAAGCCAGCCGCCCGCATCTATCCTCCACAGCGTTTTCCCTACTCCGCTCAGTTCGTCATGGGGCAGAAGCGATATCTCGCTCATGCTGGTTATGTAAATCTTTCCGGCTTCTTCCAGTTTCGGCGTTCCGACTTCCAGCCCCGTTTCAGGCGGGGAGGCGTCAAGCACCACCGCCTGGGTCCTGGTCGCTTCTTTGTTCCCAAGCAGGTCTTCGCTCCGGTAACTGATTGTGTGCTCGCCTTCAGCCAGCCCGCCGATGCCAAACGGCCCGGTATAAGCAATGTAGGGCCCGGCGTCTATTGAATATTCTATTTCCTTTACCCCGCAGCCGCCGTCCTTCGCGATTATCGTCAGCAGCGTGCGCCTCGATACGTAAATAACTCCATCGCTCTGGTAGTTGAAACCCTCCGCGATGAGCCGGCTTTCCGGCGGGGTGTTGTCAAGATATACTTCGCTGCTCCTGGTAATTTCTACGTGCCCCAGGTTGTCCACGCTCCTGTATTTCAATGTGCATAAACCGTCTTCCCCTAAAAGCGTGAACGGCGAATCGTACCGCGTAAAGTCGCCCCCGCAGGCGGCATGCTCCGTGAACTTTACGCCGGAATACGTGTCGCTCGCTTTGAGCACAATCTCGGTGCCGGAGGTTATGAAATTTACCCACTTGCCAGCAGGCTTCTGGCTTCCGGACTCCAGAATGTAATGCCCGGGATTCGTGGAATAGACAAGTTTGTAGCCCGGCGGGATATGCAGCATCGCCGTGGAATCTTCAACTGCATAGGAACTGGTCATCGCGCTTAACTGATAATTCCAGATGCCCGCCGCCGCACCATTTGCAACCGGGTCGGCTAACACGTAGTTTCCCGAAAGCGAAAACTCTGTCTCGGGTGGGCTCTCGTCCACTGTCACCGCCTGCTCTTTTGTGTCTTCAGTGTTACCAGCGTTGTCAACAGACCTGTATGAAATTATATGGTCTCCCTCTGAAACCGTCGGAATACCAATGTATTGCAGTCTTATTTCTTCCCCGCTTAAAGCCCTTCCGTAAATCGCTACCTCGTCTATTATCCCGTCAAAGGAAGGGGAACTCGGCCTGAATATACATGGATCGCCAGTGCAGCCGCGCCCGATTACCATCGGATAATTGTTCTGATATGGCCTGTAGGTAAAAGCTTTTTCATTATCCAATTCCCCGTTGATGTAAATTTTGAAAGTCTGGCGGTCATAAGTCCCCGCTATGTGATACCATTGGCCGGAAACTATTTTATTAACGCTTGTCACGCCAAACCATGTCCATATGTCTGGACTGTACGCGCTTGCCGCTATCGTGCCATCAGCGCGTGCATGCAAACCGTAGTTATCCTTCCAATCCGGTTGATACCTCTTAACCAGGATATTCGCTTCTTTATCACCGTGCCTTTTAATCCACGCCTCAACGGTGAATTTATCAAGGCTAAGCTTTGGAGAATACGGCACTACAACCATGTCGTCCACGCCGTCAAAAAGCAGGGCGGAGCCTCTTCTGCCTTCCGTCCATACCGGACCGTTTACGAGCGCGGCGTCGTTTCCGTTCCCGCTTCCGTCATACGCCATGCTTCCGCTACCCTCGTTAAAACTCCAGTAACCTACCCTCCCTTCGGGGATAGCCGGGGGCAATTCGGGAACGCCAAATATCCGCGCCAATGTTAAACCGCCTTCATATGTTGTCCATGAACCACCGTCAATTTTATATTCCGTCAGTTTTACGCCGGAAAAGCCGATAAGCGGCATGTCAACCGCCGTCAATGTGAATGTCGTCCTCCCGGTTATATATGTGGATACGTCGGTTATGTATTTCGGCTCTTCAAAATTTATAGTTGTCTCGGGCGGCTCGAAATCCCCGACTTCCACCTCCGCGCTTTTCACGCTCTCTTCGTTGCCTACGTTGTCAACGCTCATGTAATAAACCGTGTGCGTGCCGGGCTCAAGCGCAAAAGGCCCGCCGTACAGCGGGTTCTCGCAGGTGCCAGGCGCATAAGACGGGTCCGGCTCGCCTATCTCTCCGCATTCTTCAAGCGTCCTGTCCACCAAAAAACCGGTGAACTTGACCCCGCTTGCAACCCCGTTTGACACCGGGTCAACCGCCGTAAGCGTTACCGAATCTGCTTCATTTATATACGCTTTTGCCCCGTCAGCTACCGCCTCGCCGTCAACGCTCAGTGTCGTGACAGGCGCAGTCCCGTCAGCGTAAACGCTCTTTTCTTTCGCATCCTCTGTATTGTCAACATTGTCGCTTGAAAAGAACGTGATACTGTGACTGCTCTCGCTCAAGGTAAAACTCCTTGTGTAGAGCGGATTGTCGCATGTTCCCTCCGCGCCGCTGAAAGTGGGCGTGCTTGCACATTGTTCGCTCGTAATATCAATAAGGAAATATGTCCATTTTATGCCTGATTGAACATTGTCTACGCCCGGCGGATCATAGGCGCGTAAACTTACCGGGCTGCCAGTGGAAACATAAAGAATTTCGCCGCTGATATAGGCGTTTTCCGCTTCAATACTTGTTTCGGGCGCCAACGCGTCGACATATATTGTCGCCGACCTGGGAAATTCATAATTACCGGCATTGTCAAGGCTGAAGTAATATATTCTGGAAACACCTTCGTTTAGCGAAAAGGGATATGTGTAGGTCGAAATTTCAATGGTGGAAGTACCGGGATTGATAACATAATTCGTTAATGTTACCCCCGAAGTTTCCACGTTGGGTATCTCAGGATCTACGGCCGTAAAAGTGATGGAACTCTTGTCCGAGATAAAGGTTCCATCGCTCGCAGGGAAACTTATTCCTTCAAATCCCATCGTCGTTTCCGGCGATATTCCATCGGGATAAATGGAAGGCGGTATGTTCTCGGCTTGTTGACTGCTCGCAAGAATAGCAAAAAGCGAAGTGAACTTTGGAACCCTCGCTGTAATTTCGTTCTTATCGGTATTTATCGTATTATACGGCAATTTCGCTATTATTGAACCGTCCGCCGTAAATTGGTAAATACCCAAACCGCTTTCTTCAACGCCAAGCCCGGAAAGGACGGCATCCGAATATCTCATCTTTATCACGCCGCCGGGCGAAAATTCCAACCCGTCAGGTCCCAGCTTATAAACGTTGCTTGCAAAAATTTGATCGCGCGATTTTAAAGATTTAACCAAAAACTGTCCTTCCGCGGTTGTTATGTCATATTGCTCCTGTGTTATGGTTTGGTTGGAAATAAATTCCATTTCCGGCAAACCGCTTACCAGATTGACGCTTTGCGATTCTTTGGGATTCAAATATTCGGGAACAAGAACCATGAATTTTGAAAATGACGCGATATCCGCTGAAATTGTTTTATTCGTCGTATCAAGAATGCCGTTTAAATCTTCATATTTGCCGGTGGCGGGATCTATCACTTTCACCAGTTTCATGCGGCTTTCCTGTTCTGGAGTTATTCCCGAAGGGTCGTACCTGAAAGTTATATGCGCGTTGCCGGTAAAATTTAAATTGCTATCCGGTTCTATGTTGAAAACCGTATTTTCGGGAATGGTTTTGTATCCGTCCGGCGGCCGAGCGTATGTAATAGTCATAAAAAGGTTTCCAGGTACATCCACTTTGTCAAAAATAACAGATATATTTCCACTTATATCCACTAATATATTCTCACCTGATGAAACTTTGTCTTTGCCAATGTTAACTTCTTCAATATTAACTATTGATATCCCAATCAAAGCAGGGCCCAAACTAGAAATTGTCGGAACAGCATCTCCCCCTTCTTCACAATAGTTGGGGTCAGACTCACTAAAGCGACTGCATAGCGGCTGCACGATTGTAGAAGGTCTTGTTTTTGTCAGTATCGCTTCAGCTTGGACGAACCGTTTTACTGTTATTTTTTGAGGTGGCGTCGCGTCAGCATAACATTTAGATACATCACCATAAGTAGGATAGCCAGAAGGCGCGAGTATACCCCCTCCGTCCGGCAGAGTCGGGCACCCCTCAATAGAAAAATATAAATTACCGTTTGAGATTACATATGCCTCCGCGCCGGACATGTCAGAAGAATCACTTGTTCGTATTATAACTTTAACATTTCCTATTGCCTGCGTGGCTCCCAGAAATCCAGAAATTTTTGTTTCAGTGGCGATATACTCACTGATTGGTCTTGTGTCAATTCCCGCGCCCGTCGGGCTTTCTTCAGCTGCATAGACTTCGGTTTCGATTTTGCCGCCTACAAACATTGTAGTTAAGACATTGGGCGTTAGATAAAACGGTTCCGTTACATCTATAACCGGAGTTTTAAATGAAGTCAGTGGAGGGTTTTCAAAATTTCCGGTGTTTTCATCGTAAAATTTGTTCGCGGAAACTAATAACCTCTGTATATTTTCTTTATAATTGCCAGCCATATCAACAGCCTTTATTTTTATCATCTGGTGCAATGGTTCTGTTGGCTGACTGACATCATAATTTTTCGAGTAAGTAAAATCAATCGTCACGGTTGTTTTCAGAACACCGTCAAGTATTTTTTCGCCGATGACATTATCATCCGTATCCAGAATCTGAATTTTTCCAAGGCCCTCATCCGCTCTCGCAAAAACCGACATACTAACATTCGCAGTAAAACTGCTTGGCGCTAATTGGGTTAACCCCTCTATGTTTGCTGTGGTCTCCCTCGTTGAAACAAAAACCCCTATCTCAACTATCTTAAACGGCGCTATGGTTTCAAGGCCGGTTGAATTTATCGCTTTCACCACGTATTGTCCAGGACTCATTCCAGTTAAATATGCGGCGGTGCTGTCAACAGGCGGGTCAAAAGACCATTCAATTAAATTGCTGCCTTCATGCATAATCGTCGCGCTTGACACGCCGGCTATTAAATCTTCAAATAAAATCGTATGGGTTTTTTCTATACTGGATGGATTGGCCGAAGTGGTTCCCTTGAAATTTTCATAAAGGGGATTTGTGGAATAGATTGAAACTATGGGATAATCGCTAATTGTGAAACTGAACATCTCGGAGCTATTGCCCGCCTGGTCATAGACATAACCCGTATAAGAAGTGCCTCTCGCAATCCCATCGCTTTTTGTTAAAATTTTTTCTTTATTAAATCCAATATTATTCACATTTATGTTATTACCGCTTTTTAATTCAAATGAAATTTTTATGGTATCGCCCACAAAATATTCGTCCTGAGCTCTTTGTATTTCAAGCAAACCGGGACCGGATTTTAAATCGGTCATGCTAAATTTTAAATCCGTTTTACCCGTTAAATTTACGACGCTTTGTCCTGTTTCAAATTCAGAAATAGCAACGGTCGGATTATCTATTGATGATGCTACTAAATTGGTGGAATTTAATTGGTCTGAAGGATATAGACGGGTAATTGGATTAATGCGACTGGCCCATGTAATTAATGCGTTTGCGCCTGTTTCTGTTGTTATATCATA
The DNA here is from genome assembly GCA_937898825.1 of uncultured Elusimicrobia bacterium. Taxonomy (GTDB): domain Bacteria; phylum Elusimicrobiota; class Elusimicrobia; order Elusimicrobiales; family UBA9959; genus CALEIX01. The sequence continues at coordinate 11,297 of CALEIX010000357.1, forward strand.
TGGCATAATCGGAACGCCCGCAGCCGCATAGCAATATTCAACAAATGCGTCGCAGCGCATGCGCGAAATATCGCCAAGTTCAATTTTTCCACCATTTTCTTCATATTCAAAATAGTTGGTTAACAATCGCAAGATAGGTTCATTCTTTTTGACTATATAATCAATAGCTGTTGGCCTTGTCATTAATTCTTGAGCTTTGTCCAAAATAGCTTTTCTTGTTTCAATATCAGGATTGCTTGAATGCATAAACGCTCCATAATATTGGGGATGCGCCGTTTGAAAACTTCTGAAATTATCAAAATCTATTCCTTTAACATTTGTGACTTTAAATCCGCTTATTCCTCCCGGTTGTATTCCACTCATTTCTATCACTTCATGATTAGAAGGTTCAGATGCCAATCCTTTTTTATTAGTATGACCTACATAAATCGCGCTGTGAACATTGGTTATTGGGCCAAGTTTAAAATCTAAATTGCGAAATACCACATCCGCTATTTCTTGATGTCCTGTATTGCCGGTTTTCTTCGCGAATAAATCTGGATAAACCACAAAAAACAAAAGTAACGTTAAAAATAGCTTTCTTTTGTTTCTCATCATTTCCCCCTTAATCGCCCGCTATATCTTTTTATCGCATCTTTGAGTTTCTTTTTTAACTTAAAATTTATTTCCACAAATTCTGCTTCTTTTAAAATAGGTATCACCAATTCCCACCGAACAGAACCTGTTTTTATCTGTTGTATTAAAAAATCAATCACGGCTTCCCTTGTAATAATATTTTTGCTTTTTAGCTTTTTTTGCATCAACGGCAATCGGCTCTTGCCAAAAATATTACGGTCATTGTAAATTTCAAGCGCCTTCTTTAACTTTCCTCCTTCTTTAACCTCAATATATTTTTCCAACATATTTCTGCTGAAAGAAAATACCGGATTATAATGGTCGGGTTGTTTGTCCTTTGGTATATTTTTGAAATAATTATATCGTTCCACAATAATATCCAGCAAATCCACATCTTTGTATTGGCATAAAAGTCTTCCTGCCATTTGAAAAAGTTTTGGATTTTTTGTTGTAGACGCAATTTTTTGTATTTCAGGCAATGCTCTTTGAGGATTAGCTTTTTTTAATGCATACAGAAATTTTTCTATATCTACAACGCCTTTTTCCATAAGTTTCTTTATCTCATCGTATATATCATCGCCGTGAACGCCTTTGGGACTTAATGACCATAATACTCTTTCACGATATTTATTGGGTCCATTTTCAAGTATATCAAGAAAGAATTTATGTGCTTCCGGACTGTTGTCATTCATCCCTATAGCCTCAATTATCCGTTCTTTATTTGGCTGATTTACCCCCACATCATTTAACAAATTGTATATCTTGATAAGCCTTATTGTAACATCGCGTCTTAGCTTGGTGCCAGCATGTTTTTTATAAGCCCTATTTTTGCTAAATTCATACATTACCTCATTTAATTTATAAGGCCTTTCAATATTCGCCTCTGCACTGGAAATTAATTTTTCAACTTCTGCCTTCACTTCGGGACTTTCAACTTTAACTTTCTTCTTTTGAGCAAAAACTCCGCCAACTTGAAAAAACAAACTCACAGCCATTGTCATTATTATTGTCTTTTTCATAAAAGCTCCTTTGTTTACTGTTTTCCCCAATGATGCAATAACAAAATTCTATAATTTAATTTTTCAAATAGGCAACGCAATAAACCTTGTTCCCGCGGAAGCGGGGAGCACAACGCAATAAACCTTGTCCCCGCGGAAGCGGGGAGCACAACGCTATAAACTCTATGAACGCACAACGCAATAAACGCTTAACTCAGCATCTCCCCGTTCAGCAGCCACTCGCCTTTGTAGTATGTCTCCTGGGTTTGAGATTTTCTTACAGTTACTTTTTT
>CALEIX010000358.1 GCA_937898825.1 uncultured Elusimicrobia bacterium
CTTCCGACTTCCGACTCTTGACTCCTGACTTCCGACTTGTGACTTGTGCTCTTGTGCTCTTGTGCTCTTGTGTTCTTGTGCTCTTGTGTTCTTGTGCTCTTGTGTTCTTGCGCTCTTGTGTTCTTGTGCCCTGTCCCCTGAAGGGTCGCACTACTTTTGCAACCTGCAACTTGTCCCTTGCGACCTGCGACTTCCGACTTGTGACTTCCGACTTACCCCTCAGATCTGAAGACTAATCAATTTTTCGCGCTTGCGAAACTTGAAGGGATATTGACTATCTGCCGCAAATAGGGGTAAAATATTCACATCAATTCAGCGCGGTTAACTCAGCGCAAGGAGAAAAAATATGAATGTCAAAAAGATAGTCGTTTTAGCTCTTCCTTTGTTTTTGTGGGCATGCTCTTCGTCTCCCGATAAGGGCACAGTGTCAAAAAGCGGCGAAATAGAACGGGAATGGATTGAAGAGGGTGTGACCAAGCATTATGTGTTCGCCAGAGGTATAGGGGCCGCCGACCAGACGCTCGAGAATAAAACTCAAAGAATGGCTACATCCAGAAATGCCGCCATAGTTAACGCTCAGTACAATATGCTCTCGATGATAAAAGGACTGAAACTGGAGGGCGGAATAATGGTTGAGAAAGCCCTTGAAACCGATTCGGCTTTGGCCACTACCATAGATGCCGTTATAAAAGGCGCGCAAGTTGTAAGGACGGAATGGACGAATGACGACGGCTGCGTTATAGTGCTTCGACTTTCAAAGGATGCTCTTAAGAAAGCCGGGCTTCAAATAACGGATTGAACATGAACCGGTTTTGCGGTGCTCTTGCTTTCTGCTGCCTTTTGCTTGGTAGTTGTTCTTCGATAGAAAGGTCGTCGAAAAATCCTCTTTATGAAGTTGAAGTAGTTGAAGCTGAAGGCATGGCTCCGCTGATTAAGGATGGCGAGGCACGGAAGTCGGCCATTCACGACGCCATGCAGAGCGCGCTCGGACTCGTGGTGGGGGTTTATGTTTCCCAGGAATCTCTGGTTTCCAAAGCGGTGCTTATTGACGAGAGTATAAAATCCCAGACCGAGGGATATATCGAAAAATATGAGGTTATCAAAGAATGGCAGGATGATAAATTCTACCATGTCAGGATACGGGCACATGTGAGAAAAGAGGATTTGGCGGCGAAGTTATCGCGCATTGAAAATGAAGCAGAAAAGCTTGGCAATCCGGTCATCGCATTCCAAATTACGGAAAAATTGGATGGAAAAGACGGCAAAACGGCATATTGCGATACGGAGTTGAAATCCGTTTTTACTGACAAGGGATTCAAGGTTTCTGAAAACGATTCAGGGGATATAATCATTAAGGGTGACTGTAGAGCCGACTTTAATACAAAGGAAGGGCTTGGCGGTTTTATTTCTTACAGAGCATCCGTTGCTCTAAAAGCCGTAAAAAGCGCTTCTGAAGAAGTGATAGATTCGGTGCAGTTTTCCGCGGGCGGCATAGACCTTAACAAGAATGCCGCGGCTCAAGCGGCTCTGATAAACGCGGCCAGGAAGGGCGGAGAGGAGATGCGTGGGAAAATTATTTCCTCCTTAAAGAAAAAAAATTTCATAAGCGTGACTGCCCGCGGACTCAAAAGTATGAACGAAGTCGTCGGCTTTATCAATTCCTTAAGAAACATTCCCGTTGTCAGAGACTGCTGGCTTAAAAGTTTTGGCGGAGGCGGCGCTATTCTTGACGTGGCGTTGAGAAAAGGGAATGCTTCCGATTTTTCAAGAGTTATTTTGAAGGCGCGTCATTTCAAAATTGAAGTGCTTGAAGTTTCCGCATACTCTCTTCTCTTAAACGCCGAAAAAGCACCCAATTAATATGGGTTTGAATCTCAGATTGATAAATACAGTTCTTGTTTTTCTCATAGGCATAGGAATTGGCTATCTTCTAACGGCGAAGGGGTCCAGGAACTCTTCTACTAGCAATGTCCCCCCAAAGCAGTTCTCAGTTTCAAAGAATACTGAACTAATGCCCATAGATTTCGATGCCAGCAAGAGACAGAGCGGTAAGGTTGAAACTGGCGAGAATAATGTTTTCGAAACAGACCTTACGGGGGATATAAAGGAAATAATCCGTAAAAAGAGCAGGAAAAACAAAAAGAGGAAGTCTTCTGCGGATAAAGTAGAAATGTTTCCTGTGGAAGTCTCGGATGATGAGGGCATAGAAGTTATAGAAGATATACGGGAACAATTTTTTGAAGACCCCAGAAAATTCGCGGGTAAGACGGTTTCCATGGAACTTCAAATGATAGTAAGCAAAAAACTGGACAATAACTGGAGATTGAATTTGATGTATTATGGGGCGGACAAAGAAATAAGTTATGTTTATATCGACGATATCGGTTGCAAGGTTCTTGGAGAGATGCCCCGGCTTAGAATAGGATATTACTATTTAGTGAAGTTTCAATGCAGAGAGGGGAAAATTTCCTTCGGCAATGACCTTATTTCGATTTTGCCGACAGGCAGGAAAGCCGACTGGGCGACGGGGATAAGTGCCGTGGAAGATTGATGTCATACTTTTTCATTATAAATCCAAATGCCGGAAAGAAAACCACTGATATCGAGCGGATAATAGGCGCCGAATGCGCACTTAGGCGGATTAAATGGGAGGCGCATTTCACTCAGGATAAGGGGCACGCGCGGCAATTGTCGCGCCGGGCGCTTATAGCGGGATTTCACAATATTATAGCTGTCGGCGGAGATGGAACCATTCGAGAGGTGGCAGAACCTTTGGTGGGAAGGGAGCAGAATTTGGGCATTTTGCCGTGCGGCTCAGGCAATGGTCTGGCAAGAAATCTGTTTATTCCCCTTGATATTTCGCAGGCTCTGAAGGGAATTTTTGAATGGAGGGCGAGAGAAATAGATGTCGGACTTGCCGACGGCAATCCATTTTTCTGCGCCGCAGGCATTGGGCTCGATGCAGAAGTCGCCAAACTTTTCAACGAGAACGCCAGGCGAAGAGGAATTTTGCCGTATGTTTATTTTTCAGTCAAAACCTTCATTAATTACAAGCCGCAGGTTATATCGGCTCACTTTGCGGACGGAAGCCGATTGCGTATGAAACCTCTCGTATTTTCAGTGCTAAACGGCAGGGAATATGGGGGAGGAGCGAAAATAGCTCCGAACGCGTTTTTGGACGATGGACTGCTTAACGTGATTTTTGTCCGAAAACCGAATTTATTCAGGTCCCTTGTTGCCTTGCCGGATTTATTCAACGGCAAATTCCTCAGGCATAAAGACATTGTTTCCGAGTTCCGGCTTAAATCCCTGACGATTAAAAGTTCCGAAAGGTTTGTTTATCACCTTGACGGAGAAGATTTCAAGTCGGAAGGAGAGATAAGATTTTCCGTTTTGGAGAAAATGCTTCGGGTCAAAGCTCCATGAATCGTCTTTTAAAATTTGATGAAATGACTGCTCAATCCCGCCTGTTTTCTTCAAATGGACAGGATGCTGTATGTCTTTCCTGCGCGCATAAATGTCGGCTCCAGGAGGGTAAAAGAGGAGTGTGCGGTTTCCATTTTAACAAAGGCGGCAGGATATATTCGCCGCGCGGCTATGTGTCTTCTATTGCCCTTGATCCGATTGAGAAAAAACCGCTCTATCATTTCCTGCCCGGTCAGCTCAGCCTTTCATTCGGAATGTTTGGCTGCAATTTCAAATGCCCGTTCTGCCAGAATTATTCTATATCGCAGATATTGCCCGAAGCGGGAGGAATGTATAAAATCTCTTCCGGCGACATTATTGCCGCCGCTTTTGAAAGAAAAGTAAAAATGGTGGTTTCGACCTATAATGAGCCGTTCATAACTTGCGATTGGGCGAGGGAAATTTTTGAGAAGGCGAAAAAAAAGAATTTCAAAACCGTCTTTGTATCCAATGGGTTTGCAAGCGCCAAAGCGCTGGATTTCATATCCCCGGTCCTGGATGCCATAAACATTGATTTGAAATCCTTTAGCGACGCCACGTACAAAATGGTTATTGGTGGAAGGTTGAAGGATGTGATTGCCTGCATCGAAGGGGCGGTTAAGAAAGGAGTCTGGACGGAAATAACAACCCTGCTTGTTCCTGACCTCAACGACACCGAAGAGGAAATAAGACAGATCGCCAGGTTTATAAAGTCCGTTTCTCCCGCTGTTCCCTGGCACGTCAGTGCTTTTCATCCGGATTATAAGATGTTGAATGCTTCTTTTACTCCTGCTGAAACGCTTTTAAGAGCGAAAGAAATAGGACTCCAGGAGGGTTTAAAGCATATATACATCGGGAATTTGCCATTGCCGGGAGCGGGAGACACGCTTTGCCCGAATTGCGGAAAAAGACTTATAGCAAGAAGCGGATTTGAGGTTGTTGAAAATGCGTGCCGCATTGAAAAAACAACTGCTAAATGCCCGGACTGCGGGGAAGAAATAAAAGGAGTTTGGTTGTGATGCTGCTTGAATTTCAGTTATTGAAAACGGCAGAATAGGTCGCGATGATGTGAAAGAAAATAAGCGGAAAGGAAAATAAATAACAACTCATGCTTGTGTGCGGAGAGATCTTGATATAAAACACCGTGCACACTACTATGGAAACCTTTGCCAGTAAATCCCGATTTTTTCTCGGAAGTCCCTGAAAATAATGCGCACTTAAAAAATACTGGCTGAGAAAAACTGCCGCCAGCAGAAGCGCGAACGGAATAATGTCTGTAAAAAGCATTTTCGCCTTATAGGCATGTGAAAACCCCACTATTTTTTTATAAGTCAGGAAAAATTTAGCCGAAAAAAATCTGGCTGCGGCGAAAATCACTGTGATCGCGAGCATAGAGGAAAAAATATAAGAAAAACTATGTAATGCCGTGCCGGAAGTGTTTTTATTCATAATTAAGCGTTTTTAAAAATTGGGGTTTGTTTTCCCAGTCTTTAGTCACTTTAACCGAAATTTCAAGCTTTACTTTGCGCATAAAAAACTTTTGTAACAGTGCCTGCGCTTCTTCCCTTATCATTTTTAATTTGGAGCCTCGTTTGCCGATGACAATCGGCTTGAGGGAATTTTTGGAAACATGGATATTTGCGTGCAGGTAGTCGGGACGGTTTTTCCCTTCGTTGAATATGTCCAGTTCTACCGCGGTGCGGTATGGAATTTCGCTGGAAAAAGTTTCAAATATGACCTGGCGCACTATTTCAGCTGCAAAAAATCTTTCCCACTGGGGAGTAATTTGTTCTTTTGGGTAATAGGGAGGTGAATAAGGCAGGTTATTTAGTATTGCGCTTTTTAATTCCTCCACGCCAGTTCCTTTAAGTGCCGATATAAAAAATGTTCTGGTGGGTTTTAATTCCCCTGAATATTTTTCAGCGACTTCCTCCGTCTTTCTCCTGCCTGAGATGTCCAGTTTGTTCACTACCAGAAATCTGATTTTCTTTGAGGTTGAAATCATGGCAAGGTATTCAGGGAGAATTTCCTTTTCTCCGTGTGCGCACAGAAGGCAGATTATGTCAGAGTCATCAAGAATTGACCGCTTTATCGCGGAGCACATGCTTTTCTCAAAAGCGTTTCTCGGAGATAAAAAGCCCGGCGTGTCCAGGAAAACCGCCTGGCATTTTTCGCCGTTCAGTATTCCGGAAATTTTCTGGCGAGTGGTCTGATGACGGGGCGAAGTTATTGCAAGCGGAAAATTCATTAAGCGGTTTAGCAGAGTGGATTTCCCCGCATTAGGTGGACCGACTAAAGCCACAAAACCGGCTCTGTGTCCGGGTTCCTCCTGTGCGAAAATCATTTAAGGCAGAGCGGGTTTGTCCAGAGAGGAAGCTGGGTTGTTTTTTCTTTCTTGCGGATTTTGAGATTTGCCCCGCTGAATTCCTGAAGAAATATTTCGCAGCTGAAGACTTTTGTTCCGCCATGAGGTGTCCGCCCCACGCCTTGCCGTCGATGCCGGAAAGCGTTATATGAACGTGTATCATGGGCCTGTCTTCAAACAAGCTCACATTGCCGCTCAAAGAAAGTATTTCCATCTCTTTGTCTATATTTATTTTGACGTATTTTTTCGCCTTCTGGTCGTATATCCCGACGGTCGCTTTTTCAACCGCTCCTATGCCGTTGATAATAGCGCATTTTATCTGGTTGTGATGGCAGAAAGATTCAAGGGTTTGCAGAAGGTCCTGACCTTTCTGAATGCTGAAAATAAAGTTACGACCGCCAAGAAAAGGTTTTTCAATGCTGTGCATATTACTCACGCTCCTTAAGGGTTGTGCTTTTTTCCATGTATTCGGCATATTCTGCTATGGCTTTTATCTGAGATTCTCCGTCGAGATTGGCCTCTTTGAGAACTTCCGCCGCTTTTCCGCTTCCGAGGTATTTGCCGTCCTTAAAAGAATGGAGGGTTCTTTTGAGTCCTTCTTCCGAACGCACCCAGTAATATACCGTCGGAAGGGTAAAATCCGTCATGGCCATGGTCTCGTAAAAAAATCTGGAGGGAAATATTCTTTCTTTCTCCTCCTGGGGGAGCATTGAGAAGAGTTCCATGCTGGTTACGTAAAAAACGTTCATGTTAAGACCGCGCTTTTTGATTTCGGGCATTACTTCGTGAACGAAAATGGACGCCACCCCGTTACCCTGAAGCACGACAGTTCCGTGATAGGGCTTAATTGAATTATCTCCCTTCATTAAAGCGTAAATGCCCTTTATCGCTTCCGTAGCCGGAGGCAGTGAAAATTTCTGTCTGTCAATAATTTTTTCGGGGGGACGGGTGACAAAAGGCGCGATTACTGCCGGTCTTTTGTTCAGGGCCTCTATCAGAAGAGGCCATATTTCATCTGGGGACCAGGGGGTGAGGGTAATAAACATTCCTTTTGGGAAATTCTCCTGCAATAATTGCAGCGCCTGCGGGTCGGCGTGTGTCGGACCGTCCTCCCCGGTTTTTACTCCGGCGTGTGCGTTTATCATAATGAAGGGATTGAATGGTTCGCCGGTTAGTTCACGTTTCGCCTGCTGACCTATTGAATGAAGGCGGGAAGCGATATGTTCGAGCGGCGACAGAAACGCTGCGTATGACGAAGTCACTCCTATGTGGTGGCCGTATGAAGAAATTCCGCTCATTATTCCGCCCATTGCGTCCTCGCATATGCCGCCGGCGGGCAGAAGCCTTGAAGTGGGATTTGCGGTTGCGTTATAGAAGCCTTCGCCGAATCCCTCGTTTATCAGTTTTACACTGGTTGAGCCGAAAAGGTCGGCTGAAGAAGCGATTATGGCACCCCGGGATTCCAAATTAATGTAACTGAGAATCCGCGCAAGAACTTCACGCAAGGTTATCACTTTGCCCGGTTCAAGGTTTAATTGGTTCGGGATGTTTTGAGGCGTGTAAGAATAAACTTTCTTGATGTTTGGAATTTCGGTGCGTTTCTCGCGTTTTGCGGCGTTCAGTTTTTCTTTCAGGTCGTAAATCTTTTCAAGCGAAATCCTGGAAAGGATTTTGTGGTTTTCAATCACTTTTCTCACGACCATAAGCGTGTCGTAGAAATTTTGCTCAATCGCCTGTGGTGTTTGCTTATCCGCTGCCAGCCGCGGAATTTCCACACTGAACTTTTCCTCGAATTCCTTTAAGGTGGCGTAATATCCTTCGGAGGCGAATTTATGACCGGCGCCGTGGGAAGATCTGCCTTCTATTCCGTATTTCCAGCCTTTTATCGTTTTATATATTATTGCTGTGGGCTGCGTATTATTCAATTTACGGCATGCGAATTTTTGAGTCGCAATAATATGTTTGAAGTCCAACCCGTTTTTGACATAAATCACGTTCCAATTATTTATATGCAAAAATTCTGCGGGCGTCCACTGGACATAATCTCCGTTTTTCTTTTTTTCCCTGCACACCGAATTGGAATCTATTGAGGCCTGGTTCCAGTCCAGATGCAATATGACGTTATGAAGATTAGCGGTCGCTCCCGCCGCCAGCGCCTCTGCCACTCTTCCCGGAGTCATCCCGCCCTCTCCCTCCAAGATGTTGACTTTTGGCGGGTTAGTGGGATATATATCCATCGCTCCGAAAGCCAGTCCCAGAGAGCTGCCGAAACCCACTCCGCTTGCGCCGGTGCATAATTTTACGAAAGGCGTCAACGGGGTCGGATGTCCGTCGAGGGGTTTTGATTTGAATTTTGTAAAAAGGGGCGTAGCGTTCGTCGGATTTTTCCGGAAGCCCAGAAGGTCCTCAAGCCGCAGTTGGAATTTTTCTTCGGGGAGAAGTTTCGGGTCGGCATTTCTCAAAAGTTCGTTTCTCAACGCCCACATTGCGTACATTCCCATGGCTTTATGGCCGGCGGAATATACCAGTATATCGCTGTCTTCTCTTTGAGGATTTGAGATGTCGTAAAGCATTGTGTCAAAAAGAAGTCCGAAAATTATTCTGCCTGAGGAGATGCTACCTCCGGGATGACCGGATGTGGGCGCGAAATTGTAAAGGATGCTGCATAGGGCGCGGTAAATAACGTCCAGAGTTTCGTAAAAATCCAATTCATGAGCGTCAATTTGTTGCTTTGTGGCTGCAAGAATATCTTCTGCCAAGTAAAATTTGGCAGCTTTTTCCGAAAGCAGAAAATCCTGAGACTTAACATTTTCAAAGATAACCTTGTCCATTGTTCCTCCGATTGTGATAAGTACTATTTTAGCAAATTTCTCGTTCCTGTGGTAGAAAACGCGTTAGCTCATCAGAAATGTCTCCTCCAAACGAACAGCAGGCTTGCCCGCCGAAGCAGTAGTGGCGGGCCCATCCGCCGATGCTGTGTGGCGGAGACAGGTCCGCCTGAAGCGGAGACGGGGCTCTGCGAAAATAGCGGCTGGACGGCAGAAAAGGATAAAGGATAAGGGATAAAGGATAAAGGATAAAGGATAAAGGATAAAGGATAAAGGATAAAGGATAAAGGATAAAGGATAAAGGATAAAGGATAAA
>CALEIX010000359.1 GCA_937898825.1 uncultured Elusimicrobia bacterium
TCCTTCTTCTTCTCCTTATTTTCGCTGGATATTTCATGAAACTGAAGAACAATATTGCCGTTTGAGTAATTTTTGTATTCCTTCAGAAAATCGGCGGCGTATTTTTTTATGCTCGCCACTTCCACCGGAAGTTCCTTTGAGTAATAAAAATCCACGTATAAGGGGTCGGGCAGCGATGAGACAATTTTCTTGCTGACTTTTGAAAGCGAATATATTTTGCCGCGACTCATATCCGCACGCAAAAAAGAAAAGGCGGAGAAAATTAAATTTGTCCCTGCTACAATGGCCGCCACGAGCACGACGGCAGTTGCAGAGAAAAACACTCTTTTTTTCTTTTCAGACACTTCAATCATATTTCAGTGACCACAGCTTTATTTGCGCAAGAAAGAGAAACATAAATATCAGGGAGAAATAGTACAGAATGTCTCGGAAGTCAAGTATTCCTTTTGCCATGTTGGCGAAATGAGAATCTATCCCGAGAAAATTCGTCAAAGGCGCAAGCCAACCCGGCATAAACATGTTTAGTTTCCCGAAAAGATAAAGTGAAAAGCAAAGGAGAAATCCTATGATGAAAGATACGACTTGATTTGCAGTCAGCGCCGAGGAAAATATTCCCGCCGCCGCAAACACCGAGGCGGTTAAAAAAAGAGCTAAATAACTGGTGAAAATGGAGCCAACATCCGGTCTGCCAAGCACAAAAATTGTGACAGGATACACGAGAGTCATCAGCAGTATTGCTCCCATCAGCGTGACGGCCGCAAGGTACTTGGCGATAAGAATTTCCGTTTCGTTCAGTGGCAGGGTGAATAAAACTTCAATGGTTCCACTTTTTCTCTCTTCCGCAAAAAGTCGCATGGTCACAGCCGGAGCCAGAAAGGAAAAAAGAAGCGGGGAAATGTCAGTGAAAGAACGCAGGGTTGCTTGATTGATGAGAAAAAGGGGTTGTGCGAAAAAGTATCCGGAAATAATGAGGAAAACGGTGATGATTACGTACGCGGTGGGTGCGTTAAAGTAACCTGCGAGTTCCCTGGTATAAAGTTTGACCATATTGCTCTTCATGTGGTAATCTCCCTGAAGATTTCCTCAAAAGAAGCGCTTTTTTTGTAAATTTCGAGAATATCAATGTTTTCGCTTACGCATAATTTATAAATCTGCGGTCTTATGTCCTGTTCGCTTTTGGAATAAATAATAAGCTGCGCTTCTTCTTCACGCGCGATTTCAACTTTCGAAACAGATTCTAATTTTTTTATTCTTTCCGCAACTTGCTCGTAATTTCCCTGCTGAAGTTTTAAAATCACCTTTTGTTCTTTTTCGTAACCGGACACTATTTCCGGTATCTTTCCATCTATTACTATTTTTCCCCTATGTATAATAATAACTCTGTCACATATGCTTCGTGCCTCCGGCAGGATATGGGTTGACAAAAAAATTGTCTTCTCTTTTTTTAGATCCTTTATTAGGTTGCGCACATCTTCTGCCTGATTTGGGTCCAGACCGCTTGTCGGTTCGTCCATAAAAAGAATTTTCGGATTGTGTATTATAGCCTTGGCAAGCCCGACCCTTTGCTTGTAGCCCTTTGAGAGATGCCCGATGAATTTTCCCGCGGCGTTTTGCAACTGGCATTTTTCTATTACATTGTTTACCGCTTTTTCCGCGCTCGCTCCGGTTATGCCGTGCATGAGAGCGCACCATTTTAAAAATCCGCACACCTCCATATCTTCATAAAGAGGATTACTTTCGGGGAGGTAGCCAATAGCTCGCTTGCAGGCTATGGGATTTTCTGACGGATCTTCGCCGAAAATGGATATCTTCCCGCTTGTCGGGGCAAGATATGTCGTAAGCATTCTGAGGGTAGTGGTTTTTCCCGCCCCGTTCGGTCCGAGAAAACCCGTAACTTCGCCGGGGTGAATGGAGAAACTTATGTTATCCACGGCTTTGATGCCTGAAAATTCTTTTGTTAAATCAGTGACTTCAATCATATTTTTCTAAGCTGTAAACCGCAGAATCCTAATTCTATTATAACTCCGCGAAAGAAAACTTGTCAAGAATCCGCGTTAGCTCATCAGAAATATCTCCGCCAAACGAACGGCAGCCTGTTCCGCCACTACCCTCCATTACTGCTTTGGAGGGCAGGCTGCGACGGCAGACGGGCCACCTCAGGCGGAGACAGGGCTCTGCCAAAACAGCGGCTAGACGGTTAGACGGCAGGAAAGGATAAGGGATAAGGGATAAAGGATAAAGGATAAAGGATAAAGGATAAAGGATAAAGGATAAAGGATAAAGGATAAAGGATAAA
>CALEIX010000360.1 GCA_937898825.1 uncultured Elusimicrobia bacterium
AGCGGAGAGCACGGGTTTTGCCGGCATGCCGAGGGCGGATGTTTTCACTTTTGCCGCTTTGTTTTATTTTCCCGATAGTTTTGCCAATTTTTACGACGCGTTTGTTACAGCGTGCAGACAAATAGAACCTGTGGCTTGCAACAGTGCCATGCAGAATAAAATAAATACCGCTTTTTCAAATCACGGCATAGGAGGATACTCAAGCGGCGGCGATTCATATGAGCCGAATAATGGAGCGGCGGATGCGACCGATGTGAGCGTTTTAACTTCAGTGACCGCTAACCTCTATCCTTTCCCGGATGTGGATTACTATTCTCTTGTCCTGAATAAAGGATATTTTACCGCCACGTTGAACCTTCCGGAAATAAGCTCGCATAAGGGCTACTACTACAATTACGGATTGGTGCTTTTTGACTCAAACAGGGAGTATGTATCTTCCGTTGAGCTTACAGATTGGGGAAGCGGAGGGGCCTGCCCCGACGGCGCGGTATGCACTCCGACTTCAAGGGTGACACTTGCTTATGATGTAACGACCGCCGGCAGGTATTATATCGTTGTCGCCCCGCTGCCGCCCGAGGAATGGCGGGACGGCGGAGAGAGCGCCGCCGAGTATGGATTATCCCTGGATTTTATGCCTTTCGGCACGGCGGACGCTTCGATTGTTTCAGCTTCAGTTGATAACGATGAAATAAATTTCAAGGTTCCTTGCGTTTCTTTCAATATGCAGAAACATCCGGTTTCATCCGCGCTTTCCGGCGCCGAGTATGTGTTCAGCTACGCACAGCTTCTTGACCATAACCGTCAGCCGCTGGAGGATGCAAGAACCGACGTGGCTGGGGGGTATCTTGAGGAGGTGCCGGGCACTGTATATCCCGACGCTGGCACCGGCGCCGGTTGTCCCCAGGACGGTTTTATGACCGGGAGGGTAAAAATCAAGCAGGGGTTTTCCGCTCGTTATCCGGCTATTGGCACGGTCTATCTTCAGATATTTGGCCAGAATCACTTTTCAGAGGTTGAGCGTTCCACTTCAACGTCGACATTTGGCGTTAATTATTCAAGTTATGTTTGTCTCGGGATTTCGAAAGCTCTACACCTGACCACGAACAAAAATGACCTGACGATTTACAACAACAAACTTCTCGGGACTTCCTGCGGCAATGCCATATTAAAATATGATTTACAGACCGGAGGGCGGTTAAGCGTTAAGGTCTACACCTCAAATGGAAATTTGGTTAAGACATTGTTCGACTCGTATGTTTCGGGCGGAAAGGGAACATTTGAGTGGGACGGGACAAATTCAAGCGGAAAGAAAGTGTCCAGCGGAATATATTATATAAAGACCAATGGTCCCGGCATAGACAAGGTGGAAAAAATAGCAGTCATACGGTAATGAAAAAATGAAAAGAAGAACGGGAATGGAAAGAAGTATAAAAACTGAATTTATTCTGTTTATAGTTCTTGTTTTGCATTTTTATTTTCCTGTTTGTTCTTTTGCCGGCGCGGCCGGGACAACGAGCGCTCAGTTTCTTAAAAATGAAATAAGTCCAAGAGCTGCCGGAATGGCGGGCAGTTTCGTTTCCGTCGCCGACGACATATATTCCGTATATTACAATCCGGCGGGAATAGGACAATTATACATGCCAGAGATATCGGCGCTTTATTACGACGGTTTTTCGGATATCAAAACTAATTTTATTGCGTTCGGCATGCCTTTGCCTTTTATTGGTCTTGCGGGCTATGGGAACTCGGCTGTGGCTTTCTCCTATTTGCGGCAGAGCGACGGCAACTTTACCTACAGGTATATAGATCCAGTTACAGGGAACATCAGCGAAACTAAAACTAACGCCGAAACGAATTCTCTCTTGACCGTTTCATATGCCGAAAAAATTTTTTCCGGGGTGGTTGATTTGGAGGGCTATAATGCGGATATCATGCAGTTTCTTGGATTTTCCGCCAAATATCTGAAGTCTACTTTGTTGGATAAATATTCGGCTTCGGCGTTTACTTTTGACGCGGGTTATCTTGTGACAGAAATGAATTTGGCGGTTTCGTTTGGCGCTTCTCTGTCAAACGGGGGGGGCAGGCTTAAATATTATTCTGCCAGAGAACCTCTGCCACTAATAGCGAGAGCAGGTTTTTCACATTTTCGCCATATAATCGGAGACCAGACCATTATGTTTTCTGTAGCGAGCGATTTTTATCCTAACGAAAAAATCAATATTTTGAAATTGGGACTTGAATATCATTTTGAGGGTATATTCAATCTTCGCCTTGGATATAAAACCGGGGACAACAGCGGATTTACCGGAGGGTTGGGATTTGAGCATAGGGGATTTTTGCTTGATTTTGGCTTTGCGCTCGGAAATGAAGTCTATAATGAATCTCAGATAGCCCTTTCGTATAAATTTTACGGATTTAAGGGATACAAGCCTGCCCGAAAAAAACCCTTTAAAGAGTATAAGGAACCCCAAAAACCCGCTAAAAAGAAAAAAGCGCCTGTGCGTAAGAAACCACCCACCAGGGAAAAAGACGATTTTCTGTGGATATATTAAAAGAACCAGTTGCAAACCCGCATTGCAATTTGGGCCAATATGAATTTGATTGATTTTCGTCGTCTCGTGCGAAAAAAAAGAAAGGGGATGGTTTTTAACGGGATAAAAAATTGTTTTTAGTTTTTTTGAAAGGATTAAATTTCCACGATGATATTTTAAGCAGCGTTTGTGGTCTGTTAGAGACCATTGCCTCAAAAGGGCCATCTTTTCCCTTTTTTGCCCGCAGAGTAATTTGCTGGTCTTTGGCGTATCCCACCGTTATGTTAAATGTTTCCTTGACCTTTTTGATTTGCGGTTTAGCCATCATGACCTCGTCCGCTTCAAGACTTAAAAGGGAATTTATGAGTGGTTCAACCAATTTCTTGACGTTTGGTTCGGGAATTTTCACGTTTTGCACCAGCCATGTCTTTTCTTTCCTAAAAAGTTTTAAGGATTTTTTGCCGTGTTTTATCTTGATTTCAAAAATATCGTTGAGGGGTGGGAAGACCCGTTTGTAAATTATGTCCTGTAAATTTTCAGGTAATTCGTATTTTGATATCCCTTCGGCCTGGCGCACCCACTCATCGCCGCTTTTTAAAACAAATATTGTCTTTTCAAATGGTCCCTCATCGCCGAATTTTAGCGTGGAAAGAACTTTACCGTTTTTCGCCCATATCTTTAGGATTGTGGGTTCAAGAAGTCCGAATAGATTGTACTTTCCTTTTCTGCGCGTGAGTTTTCGGTTTACGCTAGCCCTTTGCACCTTTGAAAGAATATCATCTACTTTGTGGGAATTTGTGGGATATTTGAAAGGATACACAAGATGCCACTTTGCGTCCTTCCGGGCGAGGGTAAAGCTGGAATTTTCAATCTGAAATTCAATTTTTGCCGCTTTACCTGCTGTCTCTGGAGCAAGCAAAAGTGCTTTTTCTTTTTGCTGCCTGAAAAGAACTTTTCCCAGAAGAAGAAGCAGGGTTATACCGACAAAAGTAATCGCAAGTTTTTTTATGGTTTTTACCTTATTCATTGTTTTTTTCCGCGTATTTAAGCATAAGGTTTTTTCTTGCTCTTTCGCCCCGCCGCCATATTATTAGTCCAATGAATATTGTTAAGAGGGGCGGAAGGAGTATGTTGAGGTACTTAACAAGGGTTTTGACAGGATATTTTACCTCTTTTAAAGGCATAAACTTGACGGCTTTTGTTCTGATTGTAATCAGGCTCATGTCTTCAGAAAGCCAATCCAGAGCGTTAAAGAAAAAAGCGTAATTCGAAGGAGGCAGTCCCATGTTTTTTCGTATAAACTTTGAGGTGCTTAAAAGCACAAGTTTATTTTCCTTTTCCCCGCCGAACTTTCCCATCGCGCTTATCCCGATTGTGAAGGGACCTTTCAGGTCACGCTCCGAAAATTCCATCTGGTTAAACGGATTAATGGGAATAAAATGAAGTCCCTTAGGATTTTTTGCCTGGCTGTATCTGGAGGTTCTTATTATAGGTTTTATTTTAGCCGGAGCGGTAGAAATTTTTATCGGCGATGCGAATGGCATAACCAGGGAGTCTATATTTTTCAGAAACGGGCTTTCCCTGTCCAGATTAGTGGCTATTATAAACGGGGGATACTTAACGATGTTTGTAACCATAAAAAAGCCGTGGCGGGATGACACCTGTATAGGCTGACTTTGTTCATCCATTATAAGGGTGCTTTCAACATTGAGTCCATAACTAGAAAGCCACTTATCCAACCCTGTGCGGTTGGAAGAAGCATAAAAGGCGTTCAGGTCTGTTTTATACATGTCGAAAGCGAGAAAAAGGGGATTGCCGCTTTTTATGTAACCGGAAAGCTTTTCAAGGTCTGTCTCTTATACACATCTGACGCTGCCGACGAATTAGACGGTGTAGATCTCGGTGGTCGCCGTATCAT
>CALEIX010000361.1 GCA_937898825.1 uncultured Elusimicrobia bacterium
TTCAAGCAGAAGACGGCATACGAGATGTAGAGAGGTCTCGTGGGCTCGGAGATGTGTATAAGAGACAGTTCTATATCATACTTGTGATACGCCAGCGAAAGCCCTTCAACAACAGATACAGAAAGAAAATCTCCTATATCCGCCAGGCGGCGCCTGTGCGTAAAATTAATAAGATGAGTTCTCGTTTCAAATTTGCTTATTTCGTCATTGCTATAGGTTACTGTGCTGCCGTTCACAAGAATATCGCGCTGCGTCCTTTTTACAGGAACCCGGGCACTCCTCAAAAATGAATATTGGTCATCCACATGAGGAACAGAGCCCCACGAATAGGAAAGGGAGAAAGAGTTTTTTCCCTCTCTCATGGAGAAAAAAAAGCCGGGCATTATTTTTCGGCTGTCCAGGTAAAAATTCAGGCCGGTCAAATAAGATGCTCTCTCCCAGAAAGTTTTTATTATTTTTTCATCCTCAAGTTCGGGCAAGGCGCGTGAAAACGCAGGAGGGGGGAAATTCGGCTTTACCGCGGCGCAAAAACCGGAAAAAGGAAATGCAAAAAAAAGGGATAAAAACAATGCATTCTTCAAAAGCATATCAGAGTAGCATGCTTTCTTTCAGGCGAGACAGATTATCCGCGACTTCAGAAAGTTTCCACCTTTCAGGTTTTCCTTTCCTCGGTTTGAATTCGCATTCGCCATCTTTCAGTGTTTTCCTGCTGACCACTATCCGGTACGGAAGGCCGATGAGGTCGGCATCCTTAAATTTCACTCCGGCTCTTTCATCTCTTTCATCCCACAAAGCCTCAAGACCGGTCCTGTAAATTAATTCATACATCTGGGCGGATTTCTCGCGCACATCCCTGTCTTCCGATTCTATGCTGATAAGACTTATCTCAAACGGCGCAATGGAAGGCGGCCAGATAATTCCGTATTCATCATGGGATTGTTCTATCGCGGCGGCAACTATTCGGGAAACGCCTATTCCGTAGCATCCCATAACCATAGGAACCGATTTCTGATTCTCGTCCAGGAACTCGCATTTGAGAGAACTGGAGTATTTTGTCCCTAATTTAAAAGTTTGCCCCACTTCTATTCCGCGGGAAAACCCAAGCTTTTTCCCGCAGCGGGGACACAGGTCGCCTTTCACCGCTGTATGTATGTCCGCGAAGAAATCGGGCTTGTAATCCCTGCCGATATTTATGTTTACCGTATGGTAATCGGTTTTATTTGCGCCCGAAACTCCGTTCAGCACCCCTTTTAAATAATAATCCGCGACTACCGTTTTAAGCGGTTTTGCCCCGGGAGCGTTTGTGAATTTTTCTTTTATTCCCACCGGACCAGCAAAGCCAACCCTGCATCCGGCTATATTTTCATAAACCCCCTCGGGCGCCTTTTCAAGTTTGGAAATTTTGAGTGCCTTTCGCAGTTTGTTTTCATTAAGTTCATGGTCGCCCCTGACAAGGGCAAGGACTGGTTCGCCGTCAGCGAGGTAAAACATGGTTTTGATAAAACGGCCTGGCGGTATTTTTAGAAGGTTTGAAACATCATCTACAGTGTAAAGGCCGGGTGTGGGAACATCTTTCAATTTTTCACACTTGCCTTCGCCTGCTGAAAATTCTCTCTGTAAAGTTTCGGCCTTTTCCACGTTGGCGGCATACCCGCAAGAGCACAGGGCAATCAGAGACTCTCCCGTTTCAGCCATAACCATAAATTCATGAGACAAATTTCCGCCTATGGGTCCCGTGTCCGCCTCGACGGGCATGAATGAAAAACCGCATCGTTTGAATATGCGACTGTAAGCGTCGTACATTTCCCGGTAATACCTTTCGGCGTCCTCGTCGGTGGCATGGAAAGAATAAGCATCCTTCATATAGAATTCCCTCGCGCGCATAACCCCGAACCTGGGTCTGATTTCGTCCCGGAATTTTATTCCAAACTGATAAAGGCACAACGGCAGCTGTCTGTACGAATTTATATCTCTTCTGACCATATTCGTTATAACCTCTTCGGCGGTCGGCGCAAAGCAGAATTCAGAACCCTTCCTGTCCTTCATTCGCAGCAATTCCTTTCCGTAAACATTCCATCTGCCGGTTTCCATCCACAAATCCCTGGGCTGAATCACAGGCAACCAAACCTCCTGCGCGCCCGCTTTATTCATCTCTTGCCTTACTATGTTTTCCACTTTTTTTAGGACCCTCATTCCAAGGGGAAGCCATTCGTAAATACCGCTGGCGAGTTTCCTTATCATTCCGGCTCTGAACATAAACTTGGTCGAGATATTGTCGGCGTCCTGAGGCGCCTGCCGGAGCGTGGGCAAAAAGTAATCTCTGAGTTTCATTCCGTTCCTCCAAAATCTAATTTCCTGCAAGGGGTATGTTTTAATATTCTTTCAATTATTGATCGCAGCCAGTCTTTTTCGGGAATAATCTTAATCCGCTTGCCCTTTTCAAAATACGCGCCACTGCCCTTCCCGCCAGCTATGCCGAAATCCGCTTCTTTGGCCTCTCCCGGACCGTTTACGACGCAGCCCATAACGGCTACTTTTATCGGTTTGTCAATCTTTAGTAGCTCACTCTCCACTTGCTCAGCTAGTTTTATAATATCAACCTCAGCCCGGCCGCAGGATGGGCAACTGACCAATATCGGCCCGTGCTGACGCAGGTTGAGGCTTTTTAGTATCTCATAGGCGGCGATAACCTCGTCTCGAGGATGGGTGGTTAGTGAAACCCGAATGGTGTCACCAATGCCTAGGTAGAGTAGGGTGCTGATGCCTACTGCGCTGCGGATAATACCGGTCCGGGGTGGGCCGGCTTCGGTAATGCCGATGTGCAGGGGGTAAGGTATCTTCGGGGCGATATCCTGATAGGCAGCAATGGTGGTGGGCACGTCAAAGGCCTTGAGCGATACCTTGATAAGGTCAAAGCCAAGGCTTTCCAGCAGGCGTATCTGCTGGAGTGCTGCAGCTACCATCTGCTGGG
>CALEIX010000362.1 GCA_937898825.1 uncultured Elusimicrobia bacterium
CTCTTCTGTAATTATTGTTATTTCCAGCATCGGAAATTATCAAATGCCCTTTGCCATCCGCGCATACGGCTTCCCAATCAACATTAAAAGCCCCCAAAATTTTAATTCCCTTATACTTTTTATACCATGAGGGCTTTATGATCTTGCCGGAGGAATTTAAAGGAAATAAGACCGCCTCCCCGCCAGAATCGTTTAACGTCCAGAACACATTTTTCCACATTCCGCTTCTGGCAAAAGCCGAACCTTCATTTATAGGTTTAAAGTCTATTTTTGCAAAGGGTTCTAATACCTTTGTCTCAACCTTCGGAAGTTTGTATCTTATAACTCCGGCAAAAATTGAGGAATCAAGCAAAAACAACATTAAACACAAAAAGGCAACTATTTTCCAATCTTCTTTTTTAGCCATTTCTTGGCCTCCTTTTTATCGCCCAAATGTCCTTTCCATTGGAGAGCGGCCGCTTCGGAAATTATCTTGCCTATTTTCTTTCCTTCATTAATTTGAAACTCTTTTATGTCTGTTCCTCCTACGAAAACCTTTTGAAAAGCACTTTGCTTTTTCGCCGGAAGCAGGAAAGAAAGCAATTTTTTTTCAAAATTGCTCAATTCCACGAGTGGAGAGCGCTTTAACCTGAGCAGATTGACAACCCTTTTCAGGCTCACTGCAAACGACCTTTTAAAACCAAAAAATTTAATCCATTTTTCCGCGTCCCTGCTCTTGCAGATGAAATATGCAAATCTCATTTCAGGAGAACTTTTCGGCAAACCGGAGAGTATTTCCAAGCCGATGCTCTTTGCCACTCCGTATTTTTTAAGAAGATTTAAAGCCCTTTCCGGCTTTTCCTCCTTGAATATAACAAACAATTCATTTTTCACTCTTTCCCCGGAAAGCAACGAAACAAAACCGTCATTTACTGCGCTTTTCATTAAAGCGCTTGTTTTCTTTTCTAGCCGCCAGTTGAATCTGGCGCAAAACCTGGCTGCTCTGAAAATTCTGGTGGGATCGTCTCTGAAACTTCTTTCATGTAAAATTTTAAGTTTCTTCATTTTTATGTCGCGCACCCCGTTAAAAATATCAATCACCTCACCAAAATTCCCGGATATATCAACTGCCATCGCGTTGCAAGAAAAATCTCTTCTGACAAGATCCTCTTCTATTTTGCGGGTTTTTTCAGTTACAGGAAGAGACGCCGCCGACGGATATGCCTCTTTTCTTAAATGGGCTATATCCATTCTCTCGCCGTTTCCGAGAAAGCATCTATGGGTGAAAAAAGACGGAAACTCTTCCACGGAAGAAGTGTATTCTTTTTCGATGAACTGAGCGATTTTTTTTATATCTCCAGACCCCGCCAAATCTACGTCTTTGCTCCTTATACCGAGAAGCCAGTCTCTTACGCAACCGCCTACCGCATAGAGCCGAACATTTTGCTCCGCAGCGTATGCACCGATTTTTTTCAAAAGGGAGTATTTACTTAAAGGAAATACTTTCATTTTTTACGTTCTTTGCGTGAATTTTACCCCGCAGGTTCCTCCGCCACACAGCATCGGCGGACAGGCTACCATAACCACATTAACTCCAACCTACGGGGTAAAATTCTT
Organism: uncultured Elusimicrobia bacterium; assembly: GCA_937898825.1. Lineage (GTDB taxonomy): Bacteria > Elusimicrobiota > Elusimicrobia > Elusimicrobiales > UBA9959 > CALEIX01. The sequence continues at coordinate 1,597 of CALEIX010000362.1, forward strand.
TCGCGCCCTTCGCGCTTCGTTTTTTGCGGTCTCTGCGTTTCATTTTTTGCGGCTGAGATAAAATCAGCGATTGAGCGACCTTGCAAGACTTGTAAATATTACTAGCTCCTGAAC
>CALEIX010000363.1 GCA_937898825.1 uncultured Elusimicrobia bacterium
CTCCCGCATTGGGTCGTGGGTTGCAAACTCGCGCTCAATGCGGGAGTGTTTTGGGTAGGAGTGTTTTGGGTAGGAGTATTTTTGGGGGGCACTATTGCGCGGATATGGATTTTAGTCTTTTTTTTTAATAGAATTTTAGTATGACAATCTTAAACTTTATATCTCGCTACAACTCTCATTAGTATTCCTAATTCAGTTTATAATCACAAAACGGAGACATGTTATGGAAGAAAAAATAGCGATAATTGGAATCGGCATAATTGCACCGGAATCCCCAAATAAAGAGAGCTTTTGGGAAAATGTCAAAAAGGCCAGGAACTGCATAAGTGAAGTTCCAAAAAACCGGTGGGACCCCGATATTTACTGGAGCCCGGACAGAAAAGCCAAAGACAAAACCTACACTAAAATAGGCGGATTCATCAAGGATTTTGAATTTAACCCGATTAAATATAAAATACCGCCAACCTCTGCACAACAAATATCCCGCCTCCAGAAGCTGACCCTTGAAGCGGCCAGAATGGCGCTTGAAGATTCCGGGTATTCGCACAAAGATTTTGACAGAGACAGGACCGCCGTTACTGTGGGCAATGCCATGGGCGCGATGCGAAAGGAATTTACGGATTTGCGAGTCTACAAATTTTTTAACGAGGATTTAATTAAAAAAACAAAAGTCTTCTCTTCCCTCAGTAAGGATGAACAGGAGAAAATTATAGAAGAATATGAAGAGATGATAGACGCCTCAATAATAAAAATAACGGAAGACACCATGCCCGGCGAGCTTTCCAATATCACCGCCGGCAGAGTGGCAAACATCTTTAATTTGAGAGGACCCAACATGACTTTTGACGCCGCTTGTGCCTCCTCTCTTGCGGCGGTGGATTATGCCGTCCTGGGACTTAGAAGCAGGAAATTCGACATGGCAATATGTGGAGGCGCCGATGAAATGATGTCGCCGGCGGCATATGTAAAATTCTGCAAAATAGGCGCCCTTTCTGACAGCGGCTCGTGGGTTTTTGACGAAAGGGCGGATGGTTTCGTCATGGCCGAAGCAGTGGCTTTTATGGTCCTGAAACGTCTCCCGGACGCCCTGCGGGATAACGATAAAATCTACGCCCTGATAAACGCGGTGGGCGCCTCAAGCGACGGAAAAGGAAAGGGAATAACTGCACCCAATCAGGCAGGTCAGAAACTGGCGATTGAAAACGCTTTTTCACAAGTTGACTACACGCCGGCGGATGTGGAGCTGATAGAAGCGCACGGCACAGCCACAATAGCGGGGGATGCAGCCGAACTTTCCGTTCTCGACGATATATTCGCCAAATATCAGAAAAAAAAGCAAAGCATAGGCCTGGGGTCAATAAAATCACAAATCGGTCACACGAAAGCAGCAGCGGGAGCGGTAAGTCTTGTAAAAACCGCCCTTGCTTTGAATGAAAAAATACTGCCGCCTTCCATAAACTTCTCGCGGCCGAACAAGAACATAGATTTTGCCAATAGTCCCTTCAGGGTAATAACTCAAAGCGAAGAGTGGAAAACGAACAAAATTAGGCGGGCTAATGTGTCTTCGTTCGGATTCGGTGGCACAAATTTCCATGTGGCGATGGAGGAGTATATTCCCGGCAGGACCAAAATTTATCACAAATCCGCGCAGCAAAAGGAAAAAACAGAAATAAAGGAAAAGGAAGAACCCAAAAAGGTTAAGACCAAAGAAGAAGAATATGCAGAAAAATACGGTATTCCTGTTGAAAAAGTAAACATAACAAAATTAGAAAAAGGTGAGGTAGTTCCTGAAAAAGAACAACTAACCGATGAAGAAGTAAAAACAATTATAGGTGAAGCGAAAGCCAAAGAGAAAGAGGAGGAAGTATTTAAAACAGGAATTGCCCTTCCAGAATTCAAAGATACAGAGCTTTATCATGTAGCTGCGAAAGCGGTAGATGCTATTGATAAAGCTGAAATTAATAAAGTATCTATAAAAGATATTGATACTGTTACCAAAGAACTGCGTGAAGCATTAGATAGGTATGAAGATAAGAAAGCTCTAACTGTTGCACAGGGGAAAAAGGTTGATTTACTTTTTAATGAGCTTGAAAAAGCAAAAACAAAAGTTAAAGAACCTGTCAAAATTGAAGCCGAAGAAAAGGAAGAGCCTAAAAAGGTTGAAGAAGAAGTTGAAACCGAACCAACACCAAAAGTAAAACCGGTGTATTTACAGGAAAAAGCTCCAGAGTTTGTAGGGGATAAAGAATTTTCTGGAGATAAAGCAAAGAGAAGAAATACTTATTTATTGGCTAAACATTTATACGAAAAGAATCTTACTCCCCAAGATTTAATATATTATCAAGGTAGTGGTAGATTTCCTGTAGATATTCAATATAAATTAGATTCTAATTTTAATTTAAGTGAATTACAAAAAGCCTTTAACGATATAAAAGAATATGGGGTTGAGGAATTAACAGATAAAAAATATATACCAAAAATAAAAGAAGAAGAATTTTTTAATTACTTAGATGATTTATTATATCGTTCAGGCAAGGGGGATAAATATGAACAACTGAAGCCCGAAACCAAGCCAACTACCGAGAAAAAATCCGAAGCAAAATCCGAAGAAAAACCTAAAGAAAAACCCAAGAAAGCTAAACCCAAAAAACCTCGACTTGTAGAAAGAGTAGCCGAAATTAGAAAAGCTACTGAAAAAGCACGTCAAAAACGCTTAGAAGAAAGAATGCAGGAATTAAAAGAGGAAGGATATAAGGGAACACAACCGGGTGGCATAAAGAAAGACGAACTAACAGGAGAAGTATACGGTAGATATGGACGTGTAAGTAATAATCCAAAGTGGTATCGAGATTTCTATGACCGTTGGGGAAAAGCACCAACAAAAGCAGATAGAAGGGAAATTGCTCTTGAGCATTTAAGAAAAGGACACGAAGAAGACTATGGAATAATACCCCCAGATACAAACTTCATTGCATTAGAAAAACAGATAGAAGCCTTTGAGATAGTAGAAGGTATGTTAGAAGATATTGAAATTGATACAGATGCACAAAGAACACTCGATAAAGTAAATAAAAAACTTGATAAACTTGAACGACAATTAGGTAAGCATAAGGAAACTAATAAGGAACTCCGAGAAGAAATAAAGAGCTTAAAGAAAGAAATTCAGCAACAGAAAAAAGAGTTAAAAGTAGAAAAGCCAAAACCTGAAGAGGCTCCTTCAAACTTGATAAACTCAGGCCTCTACATACTAGAACCCAATGTTGCAGAACTTGTGCCAGAAGGAAAGGTAAGTATTGAAAGAGAAATATTCCCTAGATTAGCAACCTCAGGCAGACTTTACGGATTCCCATTCAATGGCCAGTGGTTCCCAACGGATAATCTCGAAAGATATGAGAGAGCCATAATGAATTGGAAAGGCATAAAACCATAATTATTTTTCTCTCTTCTCTTTAACCATATCAACAATCCTGTTGAAAGCCGTTGCAAGCTCACCCACCTCATCTGTCCTCTCAGTCTTTATCTTCCTTACAGGCTTCCCCTCACTCAATCTCTTCATGGAATTACTTATTTCAATGAGCGGCTCCACAATCACCTTTGAGAAGAAAACAACAGAAACTATACATACCGCAA
>CALEIX010000364.1 GCA_937898825.1 uncultured Elusimicrobia bacterium
TTTTTTCTATCCCCTCTTCTCCTATTCCAAGACCTGCCCCACTTTGACCTTGAGGGTCCATATCAATAAGCAAAACCTTATACTTAAAATATGCCATAAAGGATGAAATATTTATGGCAGAAACAGTTTTTCCAACACCTCCTTTTTGATTACATATGCCAATTACTTTTGCCATCTATTATTTCAAAAATCTCCTTCATCTGAGTCTAAAAAATCAAATCTCTTCTTTTTTTCTTTTTACGCTTTCGTCAATTCTCTTTTTTTCATTTTCAAACCGTCGGTATCCAGAGCGGCATTGTTTTAGCAATGCCTCGCTGTTCTTGCTGCGTTCGCTTTCTTTCAGGCATTTGCCGTAGAGTTCGCGCACCGCCCTGTTTATGTTGTTTGTCGCGTCTGAATAGGCCTCGGACTCGATTTCCCCGGCCATGAATTTATCCGACCAGTCCCCGTACGCGTTTATGAAAGATGAATAATCGCTTACGCGCTGGTCCGTTAAAATAAGATTGGTTTCCATGTCGGTGAATTCCCCGAAGGAATCAAGGGAGGCTTTCGGCGGTTTGACGGCAAGGTATATTTTCTGCTTGTTCTTTTTCGCCGCTTTCTTTTTTTTTCTGGCTTCTTCAAGTATTTGAGCTCTTTTTTCCATAACTTTCTTGTAAAATTCCGGATTATGCAGGTAAAGATTGATATTTTTCGCGGTTGGCTTGATTTTCGCCGCCAAAAGGGAATTGTGGGCCTTCATTACGGGCCTTGCCGCCTCGGTCCTCATTCGACGCAGTTTCCGCGCCGTTATCCGCAGGACCCGCTTTTTCGCTTTTTCCGCTTCTTCCATCCTTTTTATCGGCACTACCGCCTTAAGGAAAGCCTCGTGAAATTTGTTTTCAAGGTCCTTCCTTTCGTTGTAAAGGACATTGGTGTCGGAAGCGCCGGTATTGACGTAATTCTCAATGAAATTTTTGTAGTTGGCCTTAAGCTGGGCGACGGTTCTGGAGGGTTTGACCACCATGTCGTAAAAATTCCGCATGTGGCGTTCTTTGTAAAAATCAAGCATGCCGCGGGTATAGCTGTGAGCTGCCTCGCTTGCCGACATCAGGAGGCTGATGGGGCCACCGGCTGCCGGGACAAGTTTTTCAAGAATTTTAAGCCCTATGTCCTTCGCTACGGAATTCGCGTCAAGGGAATCAAGGTACGCCTGGGAACCGTAGTCGTCCAGAATTTTCTTTACCGTATTTTCCGGTTTGCCGACCGCAGTATCTTTCAACAGTTGCGTGAGATAAGAACTCGCCTCAAAGTCCAGCCCCAGTCCGTGCTTGGCCCTGTCAACCAAAGCGTCGTAAACGCATTCCGAAATAACATTGGCGCTGGCGGCGGAGAAAGACGCCCAGAAAAGCAAAAGAAATAAAAGCGCGGCCTTTTTTTTCTTGGTCATTCGTTTCGGTGTCGCCGGCATAAGATCAATTGAAATTGCGCACCTTGAAAGTGGCGGTGTAAGGGGGCGTTGATCCCGTGAATGAAACGAATTCTACCGCGTAATATTTCGCGCCGTCCACTTTTACGGCAAAAACCTTCCCGGTGGGATTAAAAAAGATTGTATCATCCTGATATGTCAGATTTTCCATGTCAGACAGTGTCAGCGAGTCTATGCTTTTGCCCGAAACCTGCGCCATCTGCACGTTCCTGACGGAACTGTCAACCAGGTGCCCGTCGTTAAAGGCGATATCCCCGTTTATAAGGTCGCTGTTGTTGCCCGGTATGCTTGTTTCGCTGTAAGTCATGTTTTCGGCGAAATTGTAACTTATCATGTCTTTTCCGTCATTTTCTTTGGTGGCGGTGATTGTTTTCGCCGCGGAAAGATTGCCGGACGAGTCCAGAGCGAGCCCGGAACTTTCTCCGATTACCGTTCCCGTGGCAACATTATCCGCGTCGGAAAGTCCGAATATAAGCGGTCTTTTCATTGAATACAATTTTAATTTTCCATTTTCGTTTTTAAACACCATTTCAGTGTTGCCCGAGTCCGTGTTTGATTCGCCCGTTTTGTTTATGAAAACCATCCTGTTGTATTTTATGGAAACCATTATTTTGTTTCCCGAGCCGGCGATATTGTTTATGGTGTATCTCAGGCGTATGTTGGAAAGATTGTTGAAATCATCTCTTATGGCCCTTTCCAGGAAGGCCTTGTCGCCGGTGAAATCCTCGCTCACGTATTTCATAAACTCGTGCGGCTTTTCCGAATTGTACGCTTTTATCATGGCGTCAAGGGTTTTTTTAAGGTCTTCAAAGGGGTTTTTTTCGGAAACCGCGAGGTTGATTCTGCTTTCGTTCACTTTGTTGGTTTTTCCCGAGGTGTCCATGGCTTCTATGAATATCGCGTATTTTCTCCCCGTTTCCGGCTTGAACTGGAATTCAAAAGCGCCGTCCGGGGAGAATTTTGCGTCTTTCCAGGTGGCTTTTCCGTCTATTGAAATTCTAATGCTCCCGATTTCCCCTTTGTACGCCTTCGCTTTCCCCCGGATTACCACCATGCCGTTCGCAAGGGAATTTTTGTAAAGTGTCATCGCTTTTCCGGCCTCATCGCTGGAAGCGTTGTTTATGTAAAGGTACTTTATCCGGACGGGTTCCTTGGATTTCCCGAATATCCACCATTTGGCCCCGGCGGGCAAAGCCAGCATCACGGTCAGTAATATAAATATCGTCTTTTTCATTTTTATTCTCCTTCCATTAGAATTCGCTGTTTATTCCCAGAGTAACCGATGTTTCCCTGAAATTTTGTCCCGGCGCGGAATAGGTGTAATCGTTAAAGCCGGCGCGCGTGAAAACATTTGTTATTTTTAGCCTGTTTCGCCCCGGCCGCCAGTAGGCGGACGCGCTGGCGAAAAATTTGCCGGAATCCGTGCCGTTTTCATTATTTATGGTGTTTTTCCCGAGGCGCAAATCCCCGCTGATATTGGTCGGCGCGTGTTCAAATCCAAGTCCGAGGGAATATTCGTACATTATGTCCGTGGCGAAGGCGAGCCTGTCGCGCGAACGCCGCGCGCCGAGATTCAGCGAAGGGCGCAATGTGCAGTTTTCCCGGTAATAATCCCTGCTGAAAGAAGTGTTGAAGGTTATTTCGGCGCTTTTGGCTATTGAATTTTCTATTTTCCTGAAGACATAAGTGACATTTGAAGTGTTGTCAATGCCGGAAAACCTGTCGCGGTAGGAAGCGTTGAGCATATGGTTTGAGAGACTTTGGCCGGCGCCGTACTGCCTGTCAAACTTGTAATACAAGTCCAGGTAGGAGTACCTTCTTTTCGGGAAAATCCTTTTTACCGAAGCGCCTATTTGCGGTTGCCAGGAGCGGGTCGTGGAATTGACCTGAGAATCAAGATTGTTCCTGTACCATAAAAGCGAGGTTTTCACTTTTATGTTCTTGTCATAGTCGTATATCCATTCGCCTTTGAATTTCCGCCTGTCGGAAACTGCGGAGCCCATCAGGGAAGTGAAATTGGGAGTAATATTTTCAAATTCAATCGTCACTTTGCTGGGCGCGCCGTCGCCCGTTGCTTCTATCCGCGTGGCATGGCCAGTGTACGCCGATTTGGCGTTTGAACGCGTCGTCGTGTCCGACATCGCCCTTTCAGCGCTTACGGTCAGGCCGGGCAGGGGATTGTATTCAAAATCAAAAGAATAGGCGAGCGAGTCGTAAAGGGTGTCTGAAGCATTGCGCCTGTCGGTATCTTTGGCGGACACATAGTTGAAGCTGGCCGTTAAATCGTCCGTTATTTTTCCTTTTATTTTGCCGCCGGCCACCCTGCGCCTGACAACTGTCGTTTCCGGGTCCTTCCACACGCTGTCCCATCTGGGATAAGCGTATCCAAATATGAGGGCCGTTTCCGGGTTTCGGGCCGAGGTTCCCCTGTACTTGTATTCAAATCCTTTAAGAGATGAAACCATGGTGTAACGCGTGAACGAATCGAAAATGTCGCCGGTTTTCAAAGTGTGCCTGTTATCCGTTATGTTGGCGTTGAAATTGGTCAGGGAAAGCGATTTGGCGTCGTTTCTCGGATCGTCTGTGGCTTTCAAACCGAAGGAATAATTGTAATTCCATTTTCCCTTTTGTCCGTTGCCGTAGATATTGAACATTTCAAGATAATTTATTCCCTGCGTGAGCGAGGTGCGGCTTTTGCCAGCGCCGTCGACATTGTTGTAGTTTACGGAAAATTCATTATTCGCGTGAATTTCACTCATGGCGAAAGCCGGCAGGAGCAGGAGCGCCTGAATAGAGATTAATATTGTCTTCAACATTGGTCGTCTCCTTTTTTCTATTTGAGTAATTCTATC
>CALEIX010000365.1 GCA_937898825.1 uncultured Elusimicrobia bacterium
GCAGGGAAGCGTCAAACAAGTCACCGTCCCTTGCGAAAAAATCCTTCTCCGCCCTCAATTCGTAAAACTTAAAGTTTCTCTGCTGAAATAAAACTTCGGCCCTCTGCCATATAAAATCAAGCAATGACTTCTCCGCTTCACAATCAAAATCCATTCCGTCCGGCAAAGTGCTTCTCACAACCCGGAAAACTTCGCGAAGATTCAGGGAAATTTCTTTTTCCACCAGAATTCTCGCCAATCCTGAAGCCTGCTTCCGCAAAGCGTAGGGGTCCTGGGTTCCGCTGGCGGACAAACCGGCAGCAAAGAAGGAAACCAGAGTTTCTGTCTTGCCCGCAAGCGACAATACCAGACTTTCTTCTCCGGAGGGAAGAGGAGAATCGGTCGAAAGAGGGAAATGATATTCCCGGACGGAGCTTGCCGCTTTCTCGCTGAAACCCGCTTTTTTCATGTAATAATACGCCATTATTCCTTCAAGTTCGGGAAATTCTCTTACTACCTCGCTTGGAATGTCGGCAAAAAGGCATTGGCACGCCGCGTTCAAATCTGAGCGGTCGAGGTCTCCGAAAAGGTTCAGAGAAGCAATGAAGTCAGCGACCTTTTTCACTCTTTGCGCTTTTTCCTTCAAAGTGCCCAGGCCAACCGGCAATATGATTTCGCCTATTTTTCCAGCATAGTTCTTAATGCCCGCGGCAAGATCCTTTTCATAAAAGAAAACGGCGTCCTTGAAACGCGCCTCAAGGACGTTTTTAAAACCCGTTCTCACGTTTTTCTGTCCCCTTGAAACACCGTCTTTTATGCCAATAAAATAAGGCGCCAAACTTCCATTTTTTTCGGAAAGCGAGAAAAATTTAAGGTGTTTTTTCATTACAAGATTTATAAGCTCCGGCGGAAGTTTCAAAAAATCTATGGAAAAATCCCCGGACACAACCACGGGATATTCCACAAGATAGAGATTTTCCAGCAAAAGATCTTCATCCAAATTGACTGAAAGACTCATTCTTGCGGCGGCGCTTTTTATCTCCCTTTCAAGCATTTGCCGCCTTTCATCATCCTTAACTATAACATTGACATTCCTTAAAATTCGAAAGTAGTCGGTAACTCTTCTCACTATTATCGTCTTTCCGCCCTTTGCATTCAGGCCTTCAGTGGTCCTTCCGCCTTTTACTCCGGCTACTCTGACCGGTATTATCTTGTCGCCAAAGAGTGAAACGATGCCGCGCAAAGGGCGGGCAAATCTAAATCCTGTCTCTTCCCAGATCATACTCTTCGGAAATTCAAGAGAAGATATCATTGCGGAAAATATTTCCCCGAGTTTGGCTTTAGACGACTCTCCACCGACTTCTTTTTCGGCAAATATGAAATCTCCTTTCGGGGTTTTCTCCACGCGCAAATCCTGCAGCCGCACTCCTTGTTTCGCAGCGAAACCGGTGCTCTCAGGCGTATATTCGCCCTTTTCGTCTTTCAAAAATCTAGCCGGCGGTCCTTTCACGAGAAGAATTTTTCTTTCCGTTTTTTCACCAACTCCTTCAATGTGAGCCACTAAACGTTTATACGTGCCAAAAATATTTATCTTCCCAAAGGAGAGTCTGCTTTCAGAAAGACTCGTCTCCAAAAAACGGCGCATCTGTTTTTCGGCGGACAATATGAACCTCGCCGGAATATTCTCCATCCTTATTTCAAGAAGAACATCAAACTCATTCTTTCTCTTGCTCATTGCGCACTTCCCTTGATGTCCTCGCCGTTATCAGATATATACGCCTGCGCGCAAAGGCGGGCAATGCCACGTATTTTTTTGATAAGCGAAACCCTCTCGGAAACCGATACCGCCCCCCTGGCGTCCAGAAGATTGAAAATATGTGAACATTTCAATACATAATCATATGATGGAAAATAACACCCCTTGTCAACGAGAAACCTGGCGCGCTTTTCGCTTTCCTCAAAATTATCCTTGAGTTCGGTTATATCCGCGTACTCAAAATTGTACCGGGAAAACTGTTCTTCGCTTTTTTTGAAAAACTCCCCATATGTGACATCATCGTTCCAGTTTATTTCAAAAACGTTTTTCTTGTTCTGGGAAAACATCGCCAATCTTTCAAGCCCATAGGTTATTTCCACGCTGACCGGTCGCAATTCGAAAGAAGCCATCTGCTGAAAATAAGTAAACTGGGTTATTTCCATAGCATTCAGCCATACCTCCCAACCCACGCCGGAGGCTCCAAGCGTCGGGGATTCCCAGTCGTCCTCTATCCATCTAATATCATTATCAGCATAATTGATGCCTATGGCTTTTAAGGAATTTAAATATTTCTTTTGTATGTTGGGCGGCGGCGGTTTTATAACCACTTGATATTGAAAATACTTCCCAAGCCGATTGGGATTGGCGCCGTACCTGCCGTCAGCAGGGCGGCGCGACGGTTCAACATATGCCACGCTGGCGGGCCTGGAAGTCAGAACGCCGAAAAAAGTAGCGGGATTGAAAGTTCCGGCACCTTTTTCAAGGTCATAGGGCTGCACGACAGCACAGCCAAATTTGCTCCAGTACCTGTCAAGTTCAAGTATTATATCCTGCAAATTCACACTGCCTCCGCTTTTCTCAGGATAATATTATACTTAAAAGGCACTAACAAACCGAAACTTTTTTTGAAAACGAAAGTAGGGCACAGGAACACAAGAGCACAGGAACACAAGAGCACAGGAACACAAGAGCACAGGAACACAAGTTCGCTTCCACGACAAATACGTAGATATGTAGCTATATTGGCTCACCCCGTTAGAGATAGGGCGCATATGCGCCCACGCCCACAGCTACAACCTTTTACAAATGCATCCGCCATTTTCCTCTTTTCGGCATCTTTTAGATAAAATTTTAGCCCGTGTATCTCTAACGGGGCAAGGATTGTAATCTTCTTAAAAGAACTTTTCGCTTTCAAGAGGTTTCTTGAGATGTTCTTTGAAAAAATCCTGCACAAGCGAATCAATCAATTCCCCGTCAAAAAGTTTTGCCAGTGAATGTATCTCTGACCAATCTCCAGAATGAAGCTTGTCCCATATTCTTGCGTCGATGCCGACGGCGGTTTTTTTAAAACCGGAACCGTAAAGTTCCATAAATCTGAGCATGAACGCGGATTTCATAACCGGATTGACCGGATTTTTATCAAGAAAATTCAACGCCGAAAAAAGCAAGTCATATTTTTCCGAGTTCGGCTGACCAAAGGGGGTGAGGAAGATAAAAACCTCGCAAAAATAAAAAGAAAGAAAAAGTTTTTCCATCGACCGCCGAATACCCGGAAAAACATTTAATATTTTTCCGCCGGCGCATACGGGCATTCTGCCTTCATGTTTGTGATATATCCTGAAATCGCCGCAGTTTGGAATTTCGCTCAAAGCCTTCATCTTGGATCTGGCTAGCTTGACGCTCTTAAAGACTACGCTAAGCTTTCCGTAATTTTGCGTGTATAATGTAACGATTTTATCCTTTTCCTTAAAATCCTTTTCGTGAATGACTATAGCCCTGTCACAAAAAATCATGGTTATATTTTATGAAATATAAAACAGGTAAAGGTGAATTCTGTAAAAAAATTGAAGTGTTATTTGTATATTGTATAATTGAATTTCAAAAACGGTTGGTGAAAATGGGCGATTTTGTTTTTAGAATCAAACGACTGCATAAAAAAAGAAGTTTCGTTTTTGTCGCATTTTTCATCGCGGCTTTCCTTTCTTTCGGGCAGACACTCAAGATAGGTTTTATATGGGACGATCATCAAATGATAGAGAAAAACCCGTATATAAAAAACTTTTCTATCGAAAACTTGAAGCACAATTTCAGTTCTAACGTATTCAACCAAAAAGGGGAAAATTACTTCCGTCCTTTCCAGACTCTAACCTATATGGTTGATTTCGCGCTGTTTAAACTAAATCCCACCGGATGGCACTTCGTTAATTTTTTTCTGCATGTTCTGAATGCATTTTTGCTCTTCCTGATTCTTGACAGATTAAAGTTTTCTGCGCGCCTTGCGTTTTTAACGGGTATCTTTTTTTCGACAAATTCAATTGTGGTGGAGCAAATGATAATAGTGGCCGGGCGGGCGGAAATAATGACTTTCACCTTCACGCTGGCTTCTGTATTGTTTTACCTGAAAGGCGGAACGAAAAATTTACTTTTCTCTTTTATCTTCTTTATCCTTTCCATGCTTTCAAAGGAAAACGGAATTATAACTCCTTTGCTCATTATACTTGCACTGAATTTCTCCGGCAAAAGAATATCTGCGGGAAAAATCCTTCCATTCGTTTTGGCAATTCCAATATACTTATTCTACAGGCAATGCGCGGTGGGAAAAATAGTTACGGGAACCACGATTATGGAACTGGCGCGCAATGCGTTGGTCAAATTCCCGTTATTGCTCACAAATTACCTTTATAAAACAATCATCCCTTTCAACCTGCACTCTCACAATATGGTAAAATGCTCCGATTCGTTCTGGGGCATTTTTTTCTCATTTATCATGGCGCTCTTTGTTATCTGGATTTTCTCCAATAACCGCCGAATACTCAAATTTTCAATTTTATGGTATGGTATATGCTTTCTACCGAAAACCCTCCTCCTTGCTTCTCAAAACCTTGCCCTGGATCACTGGGCATATCCTTCCAACGTCGGAATTTTCATAATTATCGCTTTCTATATCCGGGAACTCGGAAAGAAAAAGATTGTTTTCTCCCAATTTTTGGCATTGCTTCTGACAACAAATTGGATTGTTTTTTCAAACGTAAATATATCGCGGCGAAACACCGATTTGAAAATATATGAAAACGCTGCAAAATATGAGACCTCAAACATGGTTTACTACAACCTCGCAAGGGAATACTATTTACGAAAAGACTATGCAGCCTCAGCAAAATTATTAGAACAAGTGCTACAAAAGGAAAAAAATACAATGTTTTTAAACAGTTACGCGCTGGTCTTGCTTAAAATTGGAGAGAGGGAAAAAGCCAAAAATATTCTAAGCGAAATAATTAAAAGCGGCAGGCAAACACCCGAAACATATTTAAATCTCGCTTCTGTATATGTTCACGCCGGCAATTATGCGGACGCGGAAAAAACTCTCCTTGCCGGAAGCAAAGCATTTCCAAAAAATCAAGACATAATGCTGCGGTTGGCAAGGATTTACAAAATCAACAAAAAAAGCGAAAAGTCCTATCGCCTCCTGAAAGAAATAATCAATCGCAATCCTTACAACCAGGAAGCCCTTTTAAATCTTGGAATCATGGAATATAAAAAAGGCAATTTGCCGGCAAGCAAAAAATGCTTTTTACGCCTGGAAAAAATCAATAAATCCCGTTAAGGAACAAATCCGAGACCTGCCTTGCTGAAAAAACTCAATAGGGTTTTGTTGGTTGCAAATATTCCTTTTCTGCGCCGGAGAATTAAGAGCATTAAGTAAAGTTTCTCAAATCTGTATTTGAAAATGGGGAATGAAGGGAAAATTCAGTTCGCTGGCATAATCGCGCATTTTGTTTCTGAAAGCTTTTTTACTGTCTCTTATACACATCTGACGCTGCCGACGAATTAGACGGTGTAG
>CALEIX010000366.1 GCA_937898825.1 uncultured Elusimicrobia bacterium
TGATACGGCGACCACCGAGATCTACACCGTCTAATTCGTCGGCAGCGTCAGATGTGTATAAGAGACAGCCCATAAGCTGAAGGTTTATCCCGGTGCCTATGGGATAAATAAAGAGGATTATTACGAACTTAGTTTAGACGACAGGAGAGCGTCTTCGGTCAGGGTTTTCGTCACCGGTAAATCGTTTATAAGTAACGACGCACAAAATGACCCGGAGGTTTTAAGCGAATATACAAAAAGGTGGAATATAAATTCTCTTATGGTTGTGCCGATTTCGCTCCACGGGAAGGTAATCGGGGTATTGAGACTGGGAAGTTTTAAAAAGAATTTTTTCACGGCGGATCAGCTGGAATTTGCGTCCATAATATCCGATGAAATAGGGATTATTCTTGAAACTTTTATGCTGTATGAAAATCTTTCAAAGACTGCCAAAGAACTGGCTCACCTCAACTCGGTGAAGGACGAATTTTTGGCTACGGTAAGCCACGAATTAAAAACTCCGCTTACCACGATAAAGGGATTTCTGGACGTAATTCTTGCGGGCGAGGCGGGGGAACTCAATGAACAGCAGGAGAAATTTCTTGGAATAATAAATAATGCCGCCGAACGGCTCCATCATCTGGTTTCCGATTTGCTGGATATTTCGCGTCTAAGCGGCAAAGTTGAAATGAAGAAGGAGAAGATTGACATAAAGTCTCTTGTTAAAAACTCCGTTTCCAATCTTTCGGTGAAAGGCAAGGAGAAAAATATCAAAATTGAAACTGTAATGGACAAAAGCGTCAACTCCATAGAAGCTGACAGGAAATGGATTGGTCAGGTCCTGGACAACCTGATAATAAATGCCATCAAGTTTTCAAATGACAATTCTCTTGTTAGAGTTCTTGTCAAAAACAAGGGCGATGCCGTGCTGGTGGAGGTGGTGGACAGGGGAAGCGGGATACCTCTGGAGGAGCAGAAATTCGTTTTTGAAAAGTTTTTCCGTGGCAAAAATAACAAGGATAAAATTCCGGGCACCGGTTTGGGCCTTGCCATAAGCAAGTCCGTGGTTGACAAGCATGGCGGAAGAATCTGGTTTGAGTCTGAATCTGGCAAAGGCTCCAAGTTTTCTTTCATTCTGCCGGTTAAAAAAACCAGCGAAAGCCATAGGAAAAGGAGGCAAAATGCCTAAGTTCAAGGTCACTTTATTTGTTTTGCCGGTTTTGGTTTTGTTGTTTTCTGAACCTGCGTCGGGCTTTGTTCTTTTCGGCAAAGGCGAAACGCAAGAAGTATTTGCCGAAGGCATGGTCAGGATTGGTTCTAAGGACGAAGACTCCGCACGCGCTCTCGCTTTGTTTGATGCGCAGCGCAATGCTGTTTTGAAGATGGCGAAGCTTTTCTGCGGGAGCAGTTTTGATAAAAGCAGGACGAAAATTGAATCCTCTCTTCTTAAAACGCCGCAGAAATACATAAAGAAACATCATATTGTAGAAGCCCAGCGCCTGGGTGAATATTATAAAACGCGAATCAAGGCATATCTTTTGACAGATAAACTGGGTAGGGACATAAAACCCTTTTTTGTGTCCGCTGCTTTGAAAAAGATTAAAATTCTGCTTATATCTCGCCAGTCCTCTGACGGAAAAGAAAGCATGGATGGGATAGTTGCCGATGCATTTGAGGAAGAGGCGCAAAAAGGTCAGTCTTTTGATTTTTTGAAAACCTCCACGGAAATGAAAGAGGAATTTTTTTCAAGCGATGTTATGCAGTATAATCTTTCTCACAATTCAGGTGCCGATATCTTGATTCTGCTTGAAGCGAAGGCCGAGAGAATAGACACGTTAAACTCTTCCAACTTCTATCCTTTCCAGGGAAACATAGATTTCAAGGCGGTTAATATTCGCACCGGTGAGTTGATAAAAACTGGAAGTCTGAAAACAAACATTATAGTTCCGAAAGAGGAGAAGGGCGAAAGGAGAATTTTCACGGTCTTAGGCAAAAGTGCTGCCTCGAAATTCATGCCGGCTCTGAAAAATGTTAGTATCTCCAAAACTACTGTTGTGCTTAAACTCAAAAGGCTAAGCGATTACGAAAAACTGAAGAGTTTTTTTAACTACACGATGGCTCTGGAAAAAGTTTTTGACATGAAACTTGCGAGCTGGCGAGGTGACGAAGCTACTTTTGAGATGGACACTTCCATGTCGCCGGAAGAGGTGGCGAGTTCTGTCTTAAGGAAAAACATTTTTCCTGTTGCCTTTGAGAAGACGGAAAAAAATTTGGTGATTATGAAATTTTTGAAATGAAAAGAAATTTCTTTCTAATTTCGTTTTTGCTTGTAAGTCTCTCATGCGCTCCCAGATACAATGCTGTGGTAAATTTCAGGGGTGCCGGTTTCAGGCAGGTGATAGTTTTACCTTTCGAAAATCAGACGACTGATATGCGCGCGCAACAATTGCTGCGAAAGAAAATATATACCCGATTCTTCAGGCATGGTTATTTACCGTTGCCGCTTAAAACGGTTGACGGCAAATTGAAGGAGATAGGAATTACTGACGGAGGGCAATTGCGCGCAGTGAACTTGAAAGAACTAAAAAAGTTGTTTGGTGAGGGTGCCCTTTTTTACGGAACGGTGGAGGAATTTACTTTTCAGAATCTGGGTTTTATAATCCGGAAGAAAGTAAAACTTTCTGTTAAAATGGTTGACCTTTCGAACTTTGAAACTGTCTATGAAAACACCGCTCAAAAAAAAGATACAAAAATCTACACTTCTAAGGAGGAAGCGAAAAAAGCGTTTATCAGGGCGTCGGCGGTGAAACTTCTAAGCAACATGCTGAATTCTCCGATGGTTAGATTATCCGAAATAGTTGTGAGAAGAATATTTGATAAAATACCGCGAAAATAGGTTTGTGATAACAAGGAGGAATGATGAAAAGAGTCACATTGTTGTGCGTGTCTTTTGCAGTGATTTCGGCTTGCGCACCGAGCAAATCTGTCAAGCGCCAACACGCCATGACGGTTAAAGAGACAGAGAAAGTTGAGTCTAAGTATACCGGCCCTAAAAGAAGAATAGGCGTGGTGGAATTTGAAAATAAGACCGCTTACGGAAAAGGAAGGTTGGGAAACGCCGCAAGCGACATTTTGATAACCGAACTTGTGAAATCCGGCAAGTTTATCGTGGTTGAAAGGGGCAGGATGAAAAAACTGCTTGAGGAACAGAAGTTTCAGTCCCAGGGCTTTGTGGACGCTAATACTGCCGCCCGAGTCGGAAAAATATTGGGGCTGGAGGCGGTCGTGATCGGGGCAGTTTCCCAGTTCGGCGTGAAGACGGAGGGACACGATTATCTTCTCAAACAGGGCAAAAGACAAACCGCCGAGGTAACGGTTGAGATAAGAGTTGTGGATGTGGAGACGGGCAGAGTGCTACTTGCCGATTCTGGAAAGGGAGTTGTAAAGCGAAAATGGGGGAGTTTCCTTGGCATGGGAACTAAAGGTGGTTATGATGAAACTATCGAGGGGGATGCCTTAAGGGCTGCCATAGTTCAGTTTGTGGACAATATCATAAACCAGATTAATAAAAAGCCGTGGTCGTGTCTTATCGCCGATGCTGATGGAAACGAACTTTATCTTAACGCGGGGCAGGATTCAGGTCTTGAAGTCGGTCAGAGATTGAAATGCTATCATCTGGGAGCGCCTATAAGAGACCCTTCGTCGAATCTTATTATAGGTCACAGAGAAAGATATATTGGCGAGGCTAAGATAGTGAGATATTGCGGTCAGTCCGGGGATTGTTCGGTGGCGAACATAGTCAAGGGTTCCGGAGCTAATGCTCGCAAAAAAGACATTTGTCGTTTGGCGGATTAAGTCCCCGAGTTACCCTTTTTGTTTTCATGAAGAGGTGTGATGCTTTCGAAATTTCTTAGTTTCGGTTTAAAGGGCGTGGATGGGTTTTTGGTGGGAGTGGAGGTGGATGTATCAAAAGGTCTTCCCACCTATTCCATTGTGGGATTGCCGGATGCCGGGATCAAGGAGTCCAAGGACCGGGTTGTCTCCGCACTGCGCAATAGCGGCTTTGATTTGCCGGTAAAGAAGGTAACGGTTAATCTCACTCCCGCCGAGATAAAAAAAGCGGGGACCCATTACGATTTACCCATTGCTCTCGGAATACTGAAATCAATCGGAAAAATATCTGACGTTTCCGGCAGGCAAACCACATCAACTGCGTTTATAGGAGAATTGTCTCTTGACGGGAAAATCAGACCTGTAAACGGAGTTTTGCCGATGCTTCTTTCAATGAAAGGAAAACAGGGAATAGAAAGTGTGGTGGTGCCACCGGAGAACGGAGGGGAAGCGGCTTTGTCCAAACTGAATGTCTATATGGCGGATAGTTTGAAGAATGTTGTCTCTTTTCTCAACGGCGAAATCGAGCTTCCCCTTGCAAGGCGGCGGAGAGAAATTAAAGATAAAATTTTTAAAGGGGATTTTTCCGAGGTAAAAGGACAGGTTGCGGCAAAAAGGGCTATGGAAATAGCTGCTGCCGGCTTTCACAATCTTTTGATGATTGGTCCGCCAGGCTCTGGAAAAAGCATGCTTGCCAGGAGGTTTTCAACAATTTTGCCGCCGTTGACGGACAACGAATCGATAGAGGTTACGAAAATATATTCCATAGCTGGTATGGGAATAAGCGGAATTATTCGTCACAGGCCTTTCCGCGATCCGCATCATACAATATCCGACGCCGCTCTAATAGGCGGCGGGACAAATCCGAAACCCGGGGAAGTTTCTCTCGCCCATTGCGGGGTTCTCTTTTTGGATGAGTTTGCTGAGTTTTCGCGCTCCGCTCTTGAATCTTTGAGGGAGCCGGTGGAATCTCATTTAGTGAGGATATCCAGGGTTAAGGAAAATGTGACATATCCTGCCAAATTTATACTCATAGCCGCCATGAACCCATGTCCCTGTGGGTATCAGGGGCATCCTTTGAAGGAATGCGTATGCACGCCTCTTCAGGTGAAAAAATACCAGGTAAAGGTTTCGGGACCAATTCTGGATAGAATAGATATGCACGTTCAACTTTCTCCTATAAAATATTCGCAGTGGTCTGCGGACAAAACCGAAAAAGACTCCAGGAGTATTAGAGAAAGGGTATTGGAGGCGTTGAAGGTTCAGAAACGCAGGTTCGGCGGAAGTTCTTATTTTAACGCTTTTATGAATGTTTCCGAAATAAGAAAGTATTGCCGCCTTGACTTGGAATGTTCAAAAATTATGGAAACTGCTATGGATAGATTCGGCTATTCCGCCAGAAGTCTGGACAAAATGTTGAAGGTGGCAAGAACCATAGCCGACCTTTCCTCGAGTGAAGAGATAAAAAAGGAGCATTTGACAGAAAGCATGCTTTACCGGATATTGGACAAAAGAGAAAGCTCAAGCTTAATAGGAGGCTGAATGAAAAGGTTTCTTTTTATCGGCGCATTGTTTGTGTGCGAGTGCGCTTTTTCCCAGGAAGTTCAAAAGGGACTGCTTGCCCAGAAGGAGCATGTTGTAGTTAAAAACGATACTCTCTGGGATATAGCCGGCAAATATTATTCCGACCCGTTTAAATGGGGAAAGATATACAATGCCAATTTGGAAATGATTAAAAATCCGGATTTAATTTATCCGGGCGAAAAACTCGCTATACCGGGGCTTACGGAGAGAATAAAACCGACGGAAGTGCAAGAAGAAAAAAGGAAAGAGTTAATGCAGGAGGGAGGTGAGGAAGAATTGGAAATTAAAATGGTTGCTCCTAAGGCTGCGCCCGTTAAAAAAGCGGAAGCCAAAGGTCAATTGTCTTCAGAAGAGGTTCTTGCAAAAAAAACTGTAAAAACAACAATTCCCGAGTTGTCGGAAAACATGCCTCCCGAGCAAAGTGAGTGGAATGAAATGCTTGACACTGAAATAGTTCCCAAGGACTGGAAAGCCGAGGCTTTTGTGGAAGGCAAGGAAGGGGGATTTGAAGATTCGCTTATTTTTAAAGGCGATATTTTGAAATTGAAATTGAAATTCAAGACGAAGGTAAAGGTGGGAGATTTTGCCGCCGTGTATAAAAAAGGAGATAAAGTAAGAAATAAAAAGGGCAAAATTGTGGGTATAAAGGTGCAGAAGATTGCCGAATGCCGCGTAATAGAGGTTGACTCGCGAAATGCCAGAGCCATAGTTATTAAAGCGAACAGCGCCGTTATGAAGGGGCTTTCGGTCAAGTTTCAAAAATAAAATGAATGTAGACGAAGAAAGAATTTCGCTGATTAAACTTCACAATTTTTTCTATCTCAAACCATCATGGGCGTGGCGTCTTATTAATCTGTATGAAAAAGCGTCCGAGGTTTTAAAACAGGCGCCGGCCGCGCTTTTTGCAGAAGCGGGGCTTCCCCTTGACGAAGGGCAGAGATTTGCGAAAAAAGTCTCTTCTTTTGATGCCGAAAAGGAATTGACGCAGGCAGATAGAATGGGGGCGAAGGTAGTTTTTTTTGACGATGACGACTATCCCTCGCTTCTCAAGGAAATACCCGACCCGCCGATTCTAATATATATCAAGGGAAAAATGAAGCCTTCATGGCCGATAGGAATTGTCGGAACGAGAAAACCCTCCAATTATGGAGTCAGAAGTTGTGTCAAACTGATAAAAGAGATTTCTCCTTTCAATATTTCGATTGTGAGCGGTCTCGCTCGGGGAATAGATTCCGTGGCGCATGAAAGTGCCCTTAAATTCGGTCTTCAAACCTGGGCGGTTCTGGGCACGGGCATTGACATTTGCTATCCGAGGGAAAACAAGAAATTGTATGCGCGCATGCCGGAAACGGGTGGCGTCTTGATTTCAGAATTCCCCCTGGGCAGCCCGCCGCTCGCGTACCATTTTCCGAGAAGAAACAGAATTATTTCAGGAGTTTCACATTCGGTCCTTGTGATAGAGGGGGGGTTTTCTTCCGGAGCCTTGATAACGGCGAGATTTGCGCTCCAGCAGGGCAGGGAACTGCTTGCTTTGCCTGGCAACATAGACAGTTTTCAAAGCGCGGGTCCCAATAGTTTTATAAAACAGGGAGCCGCTCTGTGTTCGGAAGGACTTGATATCATTTCCTCTCTGCCGGCGGAAGCGTTTCTGGAGAAAAAAAGCGCGCGGAAGGAAGAAGTGCAGGAGGAAAAGATACCGTCTTTGGGGGGATTGGCGAATCGGGTTTATGAATTTATCGCGCATAGTCAAAAAGGTCTTACGCTTGATGAAATCATGAAAGAATTTAAGATTGGAGTTCCGGAAGCTTCAGGTGTGGTTTTTGAGCTTGAAACCGGCGGTTACATCTCCAATTCTGAAGGGAAATATTCCAGCAATTCCATACGATAAATTTCGCATTTCCGCAAAAATAAAATAAAATATTGTGTTTGTATGGCTAAACGTAAACGCATTAAGGGAAAGAACCTTGTAATAGTGGAATCTCCCACCAAGGAAAAAACTATTTCCAGGTTTCTGGATGACACATTCATTGTTAGAAGTTCCTTTGGGCATGTGAGAGACCTTCCGACCGAAAGCATGGGGGTGGATGAAAACAATGGTTTTAAACCGACGTATAAGATTCTGCCCAGGGCGGCCAAAATACTCCCGGAACTTAACAGTATAGCGGAAAGAAGCGAAAATATATATCTTGCAACCGATCCGGACAGAGAAGGCGAGGCGATAGCGTGGCACTTAATGGAAATAATAAATGCCGATAGATGCAAGTTTAAGAGAATAAGTTTTCATGAAATAACTAAAAGTGCCATTTCCGATTCCCTTAAAGAGCCACAGCAAATAAATTTCAATCTTGTGAACGCCCAGCAGGCGAGAAGGGTGTTGGACAGGATAGTGGGCTATAAACTGTCTCCGCTCTTGTGGGCGAAGGTCAAGAGCGGACTCTCGGCGGGAAGGGTGCAGTCCATAGCCGTGAGATTTGTATCCGAAAGGGAAAAAGAAATCAGAGATTTTGGGATAGAAAATTATTTCAGCGTGCAGGCTCTGCTTTTTTGTGGCGGTGAGTTTTCAGCGAGACTTTCAAAATGGCGGCAAAGGGCAGTGGAGGAAACTCGTCTGCTCAAACTTTTCGCCGAGGATTATAGGTACAGAACATCCATTTTCAAGAAATTCGAGGAAGCGGCGGAAAGCAGGAGTTATCTTTCAAAGGCTGATCTCAAGGTTTCCTGTGTTGACCGCAAGGAAGTGAAAACGAAGCCAAAACCGCCTTTTATCACAAGCACTCTTCAGCAGGATGCTTACAATAAATTGGGGTTTTCTTCGGATAGAACGATGAGAGTCGCGCAAAGTTTGTATGAGGGCGTGGCGCTCAAGGGCGAAAGGACCGGGCTTATAACCTATATGAGAACGGATTCATTCAACCTTTCGCAGCAGATTAAAACAGAGGCCCAGAGATTTATAAAGGAAGTTTACGGAGATGTTTATTACCCGGGTTTTCCGCGGCTTTATCAGAAGAAAATCAAGGGCGCTCAGGAAGCGCACGAGGCTATTCGCCCTACCAGTGTATGGAGGAAACCTGAAAATCTTCGTTCCTATTTAACCTCCGAGCAATTCAAGCTTTATGACCTGATATGGCGCCGGTTTCTGGCGTGCCAGATGGCGGATGCCGTCCATGACTCCCTTTCGGTTGAAATTTCAGGCGGCAGGGGCGAGGCGGTTCTAAAAGCCGGCGGAAGGAGTCTTAAATTCGACGGTTATCTAAAGGTTTATTCCGATTTTGAACAGGGACGCGCGCAGGAGGAAAAAATGCCGCTTCCCGGTTTGGAGGTGGGTCAGAAGGTGGAGTTCAGAGACGCGGAAATAAAGGAGCATAAAACGAGCCCGCCGCCGCGTTATAACGAAGCGAGCCTTATTAGAACTCTTGAAAAACACGGCATAGGCAGGCCGTCCACGTATGCCGTAATCATAAAAACAATTATTGACAGGGGATACATCAAGCAAAATCCGAAAGAAAAAAACTTCGCGATAAGCCAGCTGGGCGAACTTGTAACCGATAAACTCAAAGGGTTTTTTCCGGATATTATGGATATAACCTATACAGCAAGCGTGGAAGAAAAGCTTGATGGTATAGCGGAGGGTCGGGAAGAATGGGTAAAGACTGTGAATGAATTTTATCGACCTTTTATGAATAATCTCATGCGGGCGACCGAAGGTATGGCATTGTCAAAGCCCGATGTGCAGAAGACGGATGAGAAATGTCCCTTGTGCGGTAATTATATGGTTTTGAGGGAAAGCAGATTTGGAAAGTATCTTTCTTGCTCGAGGTTTCCGAAATGCAGGGGGAAAATCCCGCTGGACAAAGACGGAAATAAAAAAGAGATTTTTAGTCCTCTGCCTACGGAAAAAATTTGCTCCAGGTGCCGGAAAAATAAAATGCTTTTGAGAAAAAGCAAAAAAGGATTTTTCCTTGCTTGCGAGGGATTTCCAAAATGCCGAAACACCGAATCCG
>CALEIX010000367.1 GCA_937898825.1 uncultured Elusimicrobia bacterium
AACAAAGTATTCACTCTGCGCTTCGCTTGCCCTTCGGGAAATCGCCTCTTCCGCGACTTCGTGAATACAAGACGTTAGGGTTTTTCAGTGAACCCCAACAAGTCAATTTTCAATTTCTTTTGTCTCAAGGTCGCATTCACTACCCAACGTTCTTATTCCTTTCGGTTATCTTTCAGACTATTCAGTTAGTTCTCTATCCAATAGTTTGTCTTGAGGTTTTTTGATTTTTTCTTCCGCGGTCTCTTTTTCTTCTTCGCCTTTTTGTTTCTCCTGAACTGTTTTTTCCGGTTCACCTTCACCACTTTCGGGCGACTGCGTCTTTTTGTCCTCTTTGGTTTTTTCCTCTTTTGAAACAGAAGCGGATTTCCTCATTTCATACTGCTTAATCTGCTCCAGGATCTCCTTTACCCGCTTTTCAAATTCCATCTCAGCCTTGCTCTTCGTCACTTTCTCTTCCGACGCTGAAAATTCCCCGGGATTTTTATTCATTTCAAAATTCTCAGAGATTTTTTTGGCATCCTTGCTGGCAATTTCCCTGGGAGGCCTCATGTCCAGCGGTATAAAATGCCAGCCTTTTTCGCCATAACTTTTTTCCCAGAAGGAGCCGCTCACAGTGTCCAGAACATAAATTCTGGAGCTGTGAATCTTTATTTCATACCTGCCAATTTCAGGACTTTCCGCCGGCTTATTAAAAATAGGTACCTTGCAGCCACCGGCAAAAAGCGCCGCGCACAGGATTAATATTTTTTTTCTCATTCTTCCTCCCGAATTTACGGGTAAATACCGCATTAATTTTTCCGTCCGAATTTCATCTATTTTTTACCTGACTGATTTTAACCGCCAGCTTTTCTGCGGCGGATTTAAGAAAATATTCATCAGCCGCCGTTTCACGCGCTACAAGCGCTACCTCTCCGTTACTCACATTTAAGACTTTTGCAGAAATAACATATCCTTTCTCACCTATGACTATACTGCCCATAACAACAAAATCCACCGAAAGATTCTTCCCGAACTGCACACTCTGCCCGGAGGGTATGAAGCCAGAATCTGAGAATTTTTTCTCAAGAAGTATATACTTCATTTCAGAACGCTCAACGAGGCGGAACCTCTCCGTTCTCAGAATCTCCTCTTCTACCTGTCTCTTATACACATCTGACGCTGCCGACGAATTAGACGGTGTAGATCTCGGT
>CALEIX010000368.1 GCA_937898825.1 uncultured Elusimicrobia bacterium
TTCAAGCAGAAGACGGCATACGAGATGTAGAGAGGTCTCGTGGGCTCGGAGATGTGTATAAGAGACAGGCTCAGAATTTACGAAAGGCATATTCCATATGGGATGTATATAATTTTATTTATGCTAATTACCGGCGTTCTTAAGTTTCTTATACTTGCTCCCATGGTTTTTACGCTTGGACTTTTTGCGAAATTCGGTCTTACTCTGGTTTAGGAATATTTTATGGAAGACAGAAAAATAGTAGTTTCAGGTATGCGCCCGACCGGTAGACTTCATCTTGGCAACTGGTTCGGCGCTCTCAAAAATTGGATTTTGATACAGGAAAAATACCGGTGTTATTTTTTTATAGCAGACTGGCATTCACTTACCACAGGGTGTGATTCCTCGCGAGATGTCAGTTCCGATTCTTATGAGATGCTTGCGGACTGGCTCGCTGCCGGTCTCAATCCGGACAGGTGCGTGATATTCAGGCAGTCAGACATCAAGGAGCATGCCGAGCTTTATCTACTGCTTGCCATGATTACCCCGACGAGCTGGCTTTTGAGGAATCCCACTTTTAAGGAACAGCTGCATCAAATGTACCTTAAAAAATACAGAGGGCAGGAAAATAAAATGAAAGCGGTTGAAGGAGTCGGAAGGAAAATCTTAGATTCGGCCGGACTGGACGAAGTGGCTTTTGCCTCAGACCTTTCCACTTATGGTTTTCTCGGATATCCGGTTCTTCAGGCGGCGGACATACTCCTCTACGGCGCCAATCTTGTGCCAATTGGAAAGGACCAGTTGCCGCACCTTGAACTTACAAGAGAAATAGCGAGAAGGTTTAATTATATTTTCAAGAGCAATGTTTTCACCGAGCCGGCGCCTCTTTTGACCAACGCTCCTTCCGTGCCCGGCATAGATTCCTTGGAAAGGAAAATGTCCAAGTCGTATGGCAACAGCATAGACATGGGTGAAGAGGAAACTCTTTTTGAGAGAAAGATTATGTCCATGTATACCGATCCTTCAAAGGCCCGTGTTAATGACCCCGGCCATCCTGAGGGGTGCGTGGTCTTTGCTTTTCACAAACTGTATGATGAAAAATGGGCCGTCGTTCTTGAAGAAGAATGCAAAAAGGGCAATATCGGCTGCGTTGGGTGCAAGAAGCGGTTAATTAAGACAATGAGACCGCACATAGAGGAATTCAAGGATAAAAGAAGCCGGTATAACAGGGTAGATATTGAGGACATTCTCAAAGAGGGGGAAAAGAAAGCCTCGGCGGTTTGCCGCCAGATGCTTAAAAAAATCAATTCACTGATTTTCTTGAAATGAGCGCTATAGACATTCATTTGGATATTTTTGAAGGACCGCTTGACCTCCTGATGTACCTTATAAATAAGAATAATCTGGATATTTACGATATTCCCATATCTCAGATAACGCGGGAGTATCTGGAATATCTTGATTTAATGAAGGAATTGAATCTGGAAATTGCTGGAGAGTTTCTCGTTATGGCCTCCACGCTTATGCAAATAAAAGCGAGAATGCTGCTTCCTTCCAATGAAAAGGATGAGGGTGAAGAGGGACCGGACCCCAGAAAAGAATTGGTGGAGAGGCTTGAAGAATACCAGAAGTTTCAGAAAGTTTCCGGGGTTTTTGAAGAAAGATTTATGGCTTTCAAGGATATATATTACAGAGGTTCGCCTGTTTTTTCAAATGAAGAAAAATATTTAGAAGTGGAGTTTTTCGCTCTTATGGACGCACTTAAAAGAGCGCTCTCCAAAACTGAGCCTGTTGAAGAAATAGAAGGGGACAGATTCCCGGTAGAGCCGAGGATGGAGAGAATAATTGCAATGCTCAGAGAAAAGAAGGGGGTTTTATTAGACGAAATTTTTGCTTTTGAAAATCGCAGGTTGGGGTTGATAGCTGTTTTCCTGGCTGTGCTTGAACTTGTAAAGCAGAGAAAAATAGCTGTTGTTCAGGATTTGGACCTTGGTGAAATAAGACTTTATCCTATGCCGGAACCGGTCTCATCACCCCCGGAGGAAATATAGAATGGATGTTTTAGAAATAAAGAAAGTTATTGAAACCTTGCTTTTCATAACCGATCGTCCTCTATCCATTCAACGGTTGTCGCAGATATGTAACGTCAGCGAGGAAAAAGTGGAAGGCGCCGTGAAGGAATTGGAAAGTGATTATGAAAAATACACCCTTCAAATAATGCATGTGGCAGGGGGCTATCAGATGGCTACCAGGCAGGAGTATGGCGCCTGGGTAAGAAAACTTTATCATAGCAGAATGACCATACGGCTTTCCTCCGCTTCCCTTGAGACGCTGGCGATAATAGCGTACAAACAGCCGGTGACGAGGGCAGAGATAGAAAGAATAAGAGGAGTTGAGGTTATCGGGCCCCTTGAAACTTTGATAGAACGCAGGCTTGTAACTTCTCTCGGCAGAAAAGAAACGGTTGGTCGCCCAATGCTTTACGGAACGACGGACGAGTTTCTCAGGCAATTCGGCCTCAATTCCCTTGATGATCTGCCGCCTATGGAAAACTTCGAGACGAAAAAAGGGGTGAATGAAAGTATCGCTGAAAATACAGAAGGCGAAGATATGGGTGACGAGAATATTCCGAGCGAAGAAATAGATAAGCAAGATCCTGACGGACTGAAAATAGAAAATCAGAACGAAAAGAAATAATTGATGTCTGAAATAAGAAAGGATATAATTTCGGGGAGATATGTAATTTTGGCGTCTAACAGGATATCCAGGCCCAATGATTACAATCTGGCGCCGCCTAAATGTCCTTTTTGTCCCGGCAATGAGAGAGAAACCCCTCCTGCCATTCTTGAAATCAGGAAAAATGGGAAATGGCACATAAGGGTTGTGCCGAATAAATTTCCCGCTCTTCTTACCGGAGAGAAAAAACCGGTTTTGAAAAGGGACGGAATTCATTTGAAAATGCCCGGAAAAGGCGTTCACGAAGTTGTGATAGAGACGCCGAAACACGATGCGCAAATGTATGATATGACGGATGGGGAAATCCACGAGGTTTTTAAGGTTTATCAGGAACGCGCAAAGGCTATAAGTTCAAAATCACATATCAAGTATCTTATGATTTTCAAGAATAGAGGCAGGCATGCCGGCGCAAGTTTAGTGCACCCGCATTCGCAAATAATAGGCATGCCCATGCTTCCTGTGCGCGTAGTCAATGAATTGAACGGGGCGAGGGAGTATTATGATGCGCATCTATCCTGCGCTTTTTGCGATATTGTGAGGGAAGAAAGCGGAAGACAAAAGAGGGTGATTGCTGAAAATAAGCATTTCATAGCGATTGAACCGTACGCGGCGAGGTTTTCGTTTGAAACCTGGATTCTTCCGAAAAGACACGAGGGCCGCTTTGAGTTTTTCCCGGAAACGAAGATAAAATATATTGCTCCTGTGTTAAAAGAAGCGCTTAGAAAACTGGATTATTCCCTCAATAAGGCGGATTTTAACCTTCTCTTTCACACATTGCCTCCGGGCGAGAAAAGAGAAGATTTTTTTCACTGGCATATTGAAATCATGCCGAAAATCAGCTATATGGCTGGTTTTGAATGGGGGACGGGTTTTTACATAAACACGGTTTCACCCGAAAAGGCCGCCTGGATTTTGAACAATGGTTCCCGGGCGCCAGGAATATAAATTTCAATATTTGCAAGGTTTAAACGTCTTAAAAATCGTATTCTATGTACGGGTCCTCTGTTGAAAAAGGCGGGAAATTTCTTTTAAGAGACAGACATTTTGCTTCTTCGTCGTTTTGGATTAGTTCGTCCATGGTGGGTTCGTGTGCCGATGAGTAAATAAAGTCAAATTCCTTTGAGAAGCCTTCCGCGTAACTTCTATCCATACTCAAAAACACGTTTTCAAAATTATAATACTCAGCGCTGTTTGACCAGTTGTAGGAGCCGGTCATAATGAGTTTTCCGTCCAGTACCGCAAATTTGTGATGCATTACGCCCTTGTTGAATCCCCGGGTCCACCTGAGTTTTATGCCCGCTTCCACCAATGGCTTAATAACCGTTGACTGGCTGGCCTGAACCCTGTCGGTGACAATTTCTATTTTTACGCCCCTCTTTTTTGCTTCTATCAATGCGTTCGCTATGTTCTGAGAATACAAACTGAAGATGGCCGCTTTTATCTCTTTTTTGGCGGCGTTTATTCCGCTGATTGTCACATCTTTAACGTTCCCATGCGGCGAAAATGTGAACACAGGAAGGCAAACTGAATTGAAGTTTAAACTCGGGGTTATGGAGGGAGGGGTTCCGAAATAGTCATAAGGATAAGTTGAATCGTACGGGCCCTCGGAAATATCCCTGGAATAATCCCACATCCATTCGAAATATTTTTTGTAGCCTTCCACCTCGTATTTGTCCACCGTAAAAACGATGTTTTCATGATTGGCGTTATCAGCCGTGAAAACCCAGTTAAAGGAACCAGTGGCAAGGACCTGAGAATCAAAAATGCCTATTTTGTTATGCATAATTCCATAATAACTTATGCCTTTTAGCGTTCTTATGTTTATCCCCTGTTTTTTCAAATATTCTATTTGTTCGCTCGGGCGAACAAAAGCGTGTCTTTCATTTAGCAAAATTCTTATTTTAACACCCCTTTTTTTCGCCGCTACAAGTGCTTCAGCCACGTCCTGAAGAGTTATTCCGTAAAGGGCTGCCTCTACGCTCTTTTTTGAATTATTGATGGCGCTGACAAGCATCGCGGAAATACCTGAGGTTCTTGAAAACGCGTATTGCGGCAGGTTTATCCCCTTTACGTTATTAAAGAAAGACGCCGCATGCTTGTGAGGGGATTCATTTTCAGCAGGCGAGGTTTCATTGCCGGAGTTTGCTTCATTTTGGGCTGGCGCTGGCAGCGCGGGGGGAATTTCGACATTTAGCCGTTCTATTTCTTCTGACAAATTCGAAGGAGAAAATAAACTAAAATCCCCGGCTGCGCAGTTATACGCAAAGAAGAAGGGAAAAAGGAAAATAAATGCCTTTATAACCGAAATACGCATGTTTATGTTATAGGCAATAAAGAGGCGGATGTCAAGTTTGTCCGTCCTATGTCGATATAGGTCTTTTGTCCTATGTGTTTATAGGTCTATTTATCACTGACAGGTGGGAAACTTGTCCCTTGTCAAAACTGCCTCTTTCTCTTAAGCTAATAGTATACCTGTAACTTTTCGATGAGGCGAAAGGGCATCCACTCCGCCACCTGTGAATGGCGGATTACCAGGGGAAATAGGATAAAAATTTAGTCTTATTTCCGCGAATATGTTTTTTTTAAGGGATGCCTTATGATACTAATGAAAAGCACGATTTATCTTCTCTGCATGCTCTGTTTTAGTTTTCCGCTGTTGGCCAAGGATTCCGGGAAAATCTATTCCGGCGCAGCATCTGTAGATCCTGTTTATCAGGATTATATTCAAACGCTTGGAAGCGCTTTTTCCACTAACAAAAATGACTTCAGGGATTCGGTAATTTCTCCGCGGCAAAAAATGGATTTTAAGGTAATCTATTCAAACATAAGAAAAGATGAAGAGGACCGCGAAAGAAAAAAACGCTTGGATAAATACAGAAAAAAAAGCCCCTACAAAATCAACCCCTTGTTTTATAAGGTTAAATTTCCGTGGGAGGGAGGCCCTATTTCGTCTGCAGTCCTGCCGTTTAACCTGCGTTTTGCAGATAGTTCCGAAAAAAATTTCGTCTTTACGAAATTGGTTTTAAAACCTGAAAATTATGCCGCCCTGAAACAGAAACTTGAGGACGTTAGCTTTAAAATTGCCGGGGAAAGGGAAATCTGCAATTCTGCAGGTGAAGCGGCAATAAAGGAGATATGGGGCTGGATAGCAGTTAGCAAGTTTTCTTCTCTTCTTGAGGAACATTCTGTTACTGCAATTTCTCTGCTCAGTGACAAAAACTTTTCATCAAAAGTCAATGTCGATTTTACGGTAAAAATGCCGTATTACGTCGGTGAGCGTCTTTTCCTTTCTTCCTTCGTGAGGAATATAACCGAGAGAAACGGCTTTTCGCTTAAAGAAGTTAAAATCCTAAACGGCAATCTTGCTCAGATTGTGGGGGAAATTCCCTTTAACCAGATAGAAGAAGTTTATGCCCTGCCTTTTGTGCTTCAATTGAAGACCGTTCAGTAAAACAGGAAACCGCTTTCAATTTCAAAATGGAAAATATATAATAATAAACACTTTTAATGGCTGGTTAACTGCAGGATAAATTATGAGAAAAAGCGGCAGGGGCAGGAAAGGATACAGGATAATATTTTTGACAGTGTTTGCTGTGAGCTTGCTGGCTGAAGTTTTATTATTTCTTTTTTTTCAGGTTAACAAAATAAACTCGCTCTTAAACAAAGATTTTCGTGTTGTTTTCATCAGTGCGCGTTCAAAAAGAAACATACAGGAGCTGAAGGAAGAAATAAAATCTCTGCCGGGAGTGAGAGACGTTGAATTTATTTCCGCGGATAAAAGATTAGATGAACTAAAGGCAAAAGATGCGGAGTTTTCAAAATCGGTGATGATTCTCGGAAAAAATTTGCTACCTGATACATTTGAAGTGAAACTTTCTGAAAATGTTTTTGGGGGCTTTGAAAACTGGCTAAAGAAAGCGGAAAAGGTAAAAGGGATAAGCGAAATAAAATACAAGGCGGGGGAGGTTTCAGCCATACTACATCTTGTTTTTTACAGAAATTTCATTTACATTTGCTTTGCCTTGTTCATAGCGGCGATAGTTCTTATGGTAATAATGGCTCTTACATATAAATTTGAAATGGCCTTT
The DNA here is from genome assembly GCA_937898825.1 of uncultured Elusimicrobia bacterium. GTDB lineage: Bacteria > Elusimicrobiota > Elusimicrobia > Elusimicrobiales > UBA9959 > CALEIX01. The sequence goes on from CALEIX010000368.1 coordinate 6,804, forward strand.
CTCATCGGTCGGCTGAAGTTGGACATAAACTGGTTTTTGTCGGGTGCTTTCGGCTCCCTGACTGCTGTTTTAGCTTGCTATACCATAGTTTATCCAATAAAATATCTCAGCCCGATATGGCATTGGCCGAATTTTTTGTGGCATTTGGTAGTGGTGCTTTCGGGCGGTTTTATAGGTTGGGTTATATATCAATGGAAAATAACCCATTGAATCTCATCAGGAGATATTTCGTTTTTAGGTGCGGAGCCGCAGCGGTGTTTTTATTCATTTTCGCCATTTCTCCGCTCGTGTCCTTCTCCAGCAGTATAGTGAAGGAAAGAAAGAAACTTGAAAGCATTCAGAACCGCATTCGCCAGCTTGAAGAAGAGTTGGGGAAATACAAAAGCCGTGAGAAGAAGATAAGGCGGGAAATAACCGATTTGAAAAAGAAGGAAAAACGGGCGTTCGGCAAACTCAGAAGTTTAAAAAGAAGAATTTATGCGACGGAGAAAAAGAAAAAAACATCTGAACAAAAGTATTTGTCTCTTAAAAGCGCGTGCTCTGAATGGAAAGATGCCCTGGCTGATGAAATGATGGTTTATTTTAAGAATTCTTTGTCTTCCTCGGATTATTTTGGAAAAGACGACATAATAAAACGCCTTTTTCTGAAGTCGGTGATACAGGAAAAATTTATCCTTCTTGACCGCGCCAGGCAAGATACGGGCATCATCCGGGACAAAATAAAGAAGCTCAAAAAGAAAAAGGTATCATCCGTTAGGAAAAAACAATCAATAGTTTGCAGTCAGCAGAGAAAACTGTAAACTGAAAATACAATGCTTTTAGCAATTGATATTGGAAACACAAAAATAAGAGCTGGTGATATTGAACTTATCGGTGGTAAACCCACTCTTACTTATTATGAAGAACTTGCAATTCCTTCACTATCCCCAGAAGAAAGGGAAAATTTTATAAGGACAGAAGGGAAAAATTTTATAAGTAAACTTCCTTCCAGGTCAGGTTATATTTCCCTCCCAGGACGAGGAGTACTTGTCAGATCATTAACTGTACCAAAAGTGCCTCCGAAAAAATTGAAAGACATACTTAAATATGAAGTTCAACAGCAGATACCCTTTCCCCTGGAAGTTGTTGAATGGAAATACCAGATAATGGGAGAGGAGGTAAATAATTACAATATTTTACTTGGAGCAGTGAAAAGGGAACTTATAAATGAATATATAGGTAAAATAAATGCACTTGGAATAGACC